>QKJM01000203.1 GCA_003249315.1 Archangium sp. | reverse complement strand
CCTCGGCCCCCGCGGCGGCCCCCTCCGAGGCTCCCTCCATGGCCTATGAGGAACCCGTCATGGAGTTCGACGACTTGGAGGAGGAGGAGGTGCTGGAGGGGAAGGTGGCGGAGATGCGCGTGATGGGCGGCTCCGTGGGACTCGCGCCGCCTCCGGCCTGGCGGCGGCCGGTGCTGGATTCACGTCTGCCCGCGTCGCTCGCGGGCGGCTACGCGCTGGCCTTCGACTCGACGCGTCGCGAGTCCGTGCGCAGCGGCGGCGGCGAGCGGCGCGTCCCTCTCTTCACCGAGACGTGGCCCGTCCAGGTGGAACGCACCCTCTACCCCGCCGTCACCTCCAGCACCTTCCTGGTGGCCGAGCTGCGCAGCCCCTCGAAGCAGGTGCTGCCCGCCGGCGACGCCCAGCTCTTCGTCGGCGCCGACCCCGCCGGCTCCGCCCGCCTCCCGCTCGTCTCCCCCGGCGAGCCCTTCACCCTGCCGCTCGGGGTGGACCCCTCCCTGCGCCCCGTGCGCAACGTGCAGGTGCTCACCTCCGAGAAGGGCCTCTTCTCCAAGGACGAGCTCACCGAGTACCTCGTCACCCTCGAGCTGGCCAACCCGTACCCCATTCCCCTCCCGGTGCGCCTGCACGAGCAGTGGCCCCTCTCCCGCGACCAGAACGTGGAGGTGAAGCTCGTCCGCGTCGAGCCCGCCGCAGAGCAGGACGCCGTGAAGGGCACTCTCACCTGGCGTCTCACCGTGCCCGCCTCGGGCAAGTCCGTCGTGTCCTTCCTCTACACCGTCCGCCACCCCAAGGGCTGGCGCCTGCGGCAGCAGCCGTAGCGAGGTGCCGCCATGCTCTCCCTTCCCCTCACGTTGCTGGCGCTCGTCGCCCCCTCCCAGGTCTCCTCCGTCGTCGTCTTTCCCGACCGTGCCGAGGTGACGCGTGTGCAGACGGTGCCTTGCTCGGGCAAGGCGCTCGCCACCTTCGAGTCCCTTCCTCCCGCCGCCGACCCCTCCAGCTTCATCGCCGTCGCCGATGGCGCCTCCGTGGAGAGTCTCGTCGCCGAGGAGAAGCCGCTCGCCTCCCGCTTCAGCGCCGAGCGTGAGGCCCTGCAGAAGAAGCGCGAGGCCCTCGAGCGCGAGCTGGCCGAGCTGACCGATACCCGCGCGAGGGAGCGCTCCCTGTCGAAGCTGGGGGAAGGGCTCTCCGCGGTGGCCGTGCGGCGGGTGTCGCGCGAGCTCGCCGAGCCGAAGCCGGATGTGCGCGCGTGGAAGGGCGCCTTCGACACTTCGCTCGACACCCGCCTGCGCGCCGTCTCCGAGGTGGCCGCCCACTCCGCCCGCCAGCGCGAGCTGCAGCGCGCCCTGGAGTCCCTGCGCGCCCGCGAGGCCTGGCTCGTCGCCTCCTCCGATCGCCTGGAGCGTCGCGTGGAAGTGAGGTTGGCATGTCGCTCGGGGAACGCCCGCGTGTCCCTGCGGTATCTGGTGGGCGGGGCGGGGTGGACTCCCGTCTACGAGGCCCGCGCCGATGAGGCCCACCGCCGCGTCCGCTTCTCCACCTTCGCCACCGTCCACCAGGCGACCGGGGAGGACTGGTCCGGGGCGTCGCTGGTGCTGTCCACCGCGCTGCCTCGCGCCAATGCCTCTCCTCCCGTGCTGCAGCCGCTGACGCTGCGCGCCCAGGAGCGCGCCCCCGAGCGCAAGGTGCTCGTGCGGCGTGAGGAGTACCGCGAGCATGCGGAGGCCCCTGGGGCCGGTGGCTCCGCCGAGAGCGAGGGGGCTGTGCGCGCCGCCTCGCAGGGGCTCTCCGTGCAGCTCGTCGTCCCGGGCAAGGCCGAGGTCCCCGGTAACGGGTCCTCCGTGCGGCTGCTCGTGGCGCGGACGTGGCTCGAGGCCGCGTTCTCGTGGCGCGCCGTGCCCAAGCTGCACCCTGTGTTCTTCCGTGTGGCTCGGCTGGTGAATGGCGGGGCGTTTCCGTTGCTCCCCGGGCCCGTGGACGTGTTCCGCTCGTCTGGGTTCATCGGCCGGCAGAATCTCGAGCGTGTTGCCCAGGGCGCTCCGTTCTCGCTCTCCTTCGGGCTCGAGGAGTCCTTGCGGATTGAGAGGCTCGTCGTCGAGGAGGTGTCTCGGGATTCCGGGTTCCTCGGCAGCCACCGGCGCTTCCGCTACGCGTACCGGTTCAAGGTGGCCAATCAGCTCCCTCGTGCCGAGACTGTCGAGATTGCCGAGCACATTCCTGTCTCCGAATTGGATGACGTGAAGGTGGAGCTGGACTCCAAGCGCACCTCGGAGGGGTTCTCACTGGAGGCCGCGGATGGGATTGTGTCGTGGAAGGTGAAGCTCGCTCCCGCGGAGCAGCGCTCGCTGGACCTGGCCTTCCATGTGGATGTGCCCGCCAGTTACGACTCCGGGGGGATGTGAGGGGAGGGGAGGGGGTTCCAATCGGGACGGTGTTTCATGTGGACCTTGGCGGCCCCCTCCGTGTCGCTGCGCTGAGCTTCCGGTACAGCGCCACCCTGACCAGTTCCGACTGCCATTGCTCCATGTCATCTCCTCCTCGCCACCAGCCGCGCCTCGTGCCGACCCTCCTCGGTCCATCCCTCCGTGTATGAGATAATCTCCACTCCCTCCAGCAGTCCGGGCAGCTCTCCGTCCTCCAGCAGGAAGCGAGACGAGGGATGCGCATGCCTCTCCAGGTTGCTCCTCGTCGGCTGCGCGAAGATGAGCAGCCCTCCCGGTGCAAGCACCCGCGGGAACTCGGCGAATAGCGGCCTCCAGAGATAGTTCAGGCACACCACCACCTCGAATGGTCCCCTGGGGAGGCTTTCCGTCTCTACGTCCACTCGCTCCACTCTCAGCTTCACTCCCGACGCTCTCCCCGCCCTCTCCGCCTTCTCGAGCGCTACGTCCGAGAGGTCCACCAGCGTCACTTCCAGCCCTCTCCTCGCCAGCCACTCCGCCTCCGCTCCCTCTCCTCCCGCGACGTCCAGCGCTCGGCCCTCGCTCGGTATCAGGGGCTCCTGTTCACGGAGGAATCTCGAGGCTTCCTTTCTGCCTTCTCGGGCCTCGTAGCGGGCGTTCCACCTCTTCCTCTCTTCCTCGGACATGGTTTCTCCTGGGGAACTCGGGGTCCTCGGCACCCTCACCCTAGCCCTCTCCCAGAGGGAGAGGGGACTTCCTCGGGTATGCACTCAGGTGCTCTCTGGGTTGTCTGCTCTGCCTCTTTCGCCGTTGTCAGCCTCTCAGCGGTCCGCATGTTCCCCGTGGGAGGTTGTCTTCACGATGAAGAACGCTCGCTCACCCTTCGGGTCCTGGCTCGTGCTCCTCCAGGCCCTCGTGCTCTCGCTCTCCAGCGGATGCGAAGCCCGGGAGTTCGCGGCCCCTCAGCCCTCACCGCACCCCACGGAGAAGGTCCGGCCCATCGCCGCCCTCCAGCCCGCTCCTCCTCCTCTTCCCGCTCCGCCCGATACTGGCGCCGGCCCCGTTCAGGGCGCCGCCGTGTCCGTCGCCGACCTCGTCGGAGCCGTCAAGGACACCGTCGTCAATGTCGAGGTCCAGGCCCGCTCCCAGGGCCCCTCCTTCCCCGGCGACCCCTTCGAGCGCTTCTTCGGTTTCCCCGGCGGACCCGGCCTCGGCGAGCGGATTCAACAGGGCCAGGGCTCCGGCGTCCTCATCGATCCCTCCGGCCTCATCCTCACCAACAACCACGTCGTCGAGAACGCCCTCGACATCCGCATCACCCTCGACGACGGCCGCCAGTTCGACGCCCGCGTGCTCGGGAGAGATCCCCTCACCGATCTCGCCCTCCTCCAAATCAAGGGCGACGTGAAGGACCTGCCTCATGCCTCGCTCGGGGACTCGGATGCCGTCCGCGTCGGCGATTGGGTGGTGGCCATCGGCAACCCCTTCGGCCTCGCCTCCAGCGTCAGCGCCGGCATCCTCTCCGCCCGCGCCCGCGACATCCAGGCCGGCCCCTATGACAACTTCCTCCAGACCGACGCCGCCATCAATCCCGGCAACTCGGGCGGCCCCCTCTTCAACATGCAGGGCCAGATCATCGGCATCAACACCGCCATCGTCGGTATCGGCACCGGCATCGGCTTCGCCGTGCCCTCCAACATGGCCCGCAAGCTCCTTCCCCAGCTCCAGAAGGGCGAGATCCACCGCGGCTGGCTCGGTGTCTCCGTGCAGGACCTCACCCCCGAGCTCGCTCAGGCCCTCGGTGTCCCCGGCCGCCACGGCGCTCTCATCTCAGATGTTCAGCCCGATACCCCCGCCGCTCGCGCCGGCCTCCAGCAGGATGATGTCATCCTCTCCCTCGATGATGAGTCCATCGAGACCGCTCGTGGCCTCACCCGCGACATCGGCTTCCGCTCGCCCGGCGAGCAGGTGCGGCTCTCCCTCGTCCGCGACGGCCGGCGGCGGGAGATCAAGGTGAAGCTCGGCGAGCGGCCGGACATCGAGGGCCTCGCCGCCACCCCCCAGCCCCAGGCCGAGGAGGCGACCGGCAAGCTCGGCCTCCGACTCCGACCCGTGGACCCCCGCATGGGCCTCCCCACCTCCGAGGGCGCCCTCATCTCCTTCATCGAGCCCGGCTCCCCCGCGGACCGTGCAGGACTCGTCCCCGGCATGGTCATCATCGAGGCCGGCGGCAAGCCCGTCCGCAACCCGAACGAGCTCGCCCGCATCGTCCGCGGTGCGAAGTCCGGGGACATGCTCCTGCTGCGCGTCCAGCTCGAGAACAGCCGGCTGCTGCGCGCCCTCAAGATTCCTTGAACGTGGCCAGCGTGAGGGACTCCGGCGGTACTCCCAGCTCGCCCGGGGCCCTCGGCTCCCCCCGCAGGTAGCGCCAGCCCGTTCCGTCGTGACGGAACTCGGAGCACTCCACGAAGGAGCGGTCCTTCCCTCGCTCGAAGATGCGCGCGTAGAAGAGCACCCGCGCCGTGCCCGTCTCGTCCGGTGGCCGGGTGTCCAGCACCTTCAGTCCCGGGTAGCGGTGGCTGGTCGCCACCGCGCGCAACTCGCGCAGCACCTCCTCCCTCGGCCGCATCCGGTCCGGGTGCTCCGGGTGCAGCGTCTTCCACAGGTACTCCACCTCCCGTAGCGCGAAGGCGCTGTAGCGCGAGCGCATCAGCGCCTCGGCGTCCGGTGCCTCCGCCGCGCCACGGTGGTAGGGCGCGCAGCACGCGCGGTAGCGCAGACCCGAGGAGCATGGACAGAGCGGGGCAGGGGGCATGCCACGAGCCTACCCGGCCCCCCTCCCTCCGGGCAGCTCGTTTCCGGGCACTCGGCGACATCCTCTCCAGGAATCCCTTGCCGCCTCCGCCGCTCGGGGAATACACCCGTCCCCCGTAACCCCATGAGCCTCCTTCAAGCGATCGTCCTCGGGCTGGTCCAGGGCCTCACCGAGTTCCTCCCCATCAGCTCCACCGCCCACCTGCGCATCGTCCCGGAGCTGCTCGGCTGGGAGGATCCCGGCGCCGCCTACTCCGCCGTCATCCAGCTCGGCACCGTGGCCGCCGTCCTCATCTACTTCCGCAAGGACCTGGTCACCCTCACCGCCGCCTTCTTCCGCGACCTCCTGCGCCGCGAGCCCTTCGCCACCACCGAGTCCCGCCTCGCCTGGTTCGTCCTCGTGGGCACCCTCCCCATCGGCTTCGCCGGGCTCGCCCTCAAGGACGTCATCGAGAGCTCCCTCCGCTCCCTCTACGTCATCTCCGCCAGTCTGATCGTCCTCGCCCTGGTGCTGCTGGTGGTGGAGCGCCGGGCCCAGCACAAGCGCACGCTCGCGGACATGCGCTGGTCGGATGGCATCCTCGTGGGTGTGTGGCAGGCGCTGGCCCTCATCCCCGGCTCCTCGCGCTCGGGCACCACCATCACCGGGGCGCTCTCGCTGGGCCTGCGACGTGAGGACGCCGCGCGCTACTCCTTCCTGCTCTCCATCCCCGCCACCTCCCTGGCTGGAATCTTTGAACTCAAACACCTCTTGGAGGCCACCGAGCGCCCCTCGGCGATGGCCCTCTGGGTGGGGACGCTGGTGGCCTTCGGCTCCGGCATGGCCGCCATCGCCTGGCTGCTGCGCTTCCTGCGCACCCACAGCACCCTGCTCTTCGTGGGCTACCGCGTGGCCCTGGGCGCGCTGCTGCTCGTCCTGCTCGGCACCGGCGTGCTCCGGCCCCTCTCTGGCGTGGAGCGGCGCCCCGAGGTCCCTTCGCCCACCGCGCCCTCCGCTCCGGAGCCTGCGGAGCCGCTGGTCAGGGATTAGAATTCCCGCGTGGACGCCTTCTTCGACACCCTGGAGACCCGGCTGGCCGCCCGTCCTCCGCGGCCCTTCCAGCTTCCCGGCATCGTGCTTCGCGAGGCCGCGGTGCTCGTCCCCTTCCTGGTGCGTGACGGCGTCCCCGTCATCCTCTTCACCCGCCGTCCCGCCACCCTGCGCCACCACGCCAGCCAGTTCTCCTTCCCCGGTGGCTCCCGTGACGCGGAGGACCCTTCCCCCCTGCACACCGCCCTGCGCGAGACGCGCGAGGAGCTGGGGCTCGACGTCTCCGGTGTCCGCGTCCTGGGCGCGCTCGATGAGGTGCCCACACTCACCGAGTTCCGGATTCAACCCTTCGTCGGTGTGCTCCCCCCAGAGTCCCGCTTCCAGCCCAACCCCGACGAGGTGGAGTTCATCCTCGAGGTGCCCCTCTCCCACTTGATGGATCCATCCATCCGCCGCGTGGAGAAGCGCTCCGCCCACGGTCGGGAGTACGAGGTGGACTTCTTCTCCTATGGCTCCCACGTCATCTGGGGCGCCACCGGAAGGATTCTCCGCGACTTGCTGCGCCACGCCGCGGAACTACCGGGAGCAGGGGGCGGGATTTCTTGTTGAATCTTCGATACCGCGCCCCCGTTGAGACGTTTTGTTCACTGTCTTCCCGTCTTTCGAGGTTCCACCATGTGTCACAGTGTTCGCTTCACCTCGGGTGAAGACACCTCCGACGGTTCACACTCCGTCGCCTCTGGGCTGGCCGGGTCTGAGGGATTCCGGCAACTGGTGTTAGGCTAGTGCTCAGATGACGGAGCGGCTGGGAGCCTCCATGGCCAGGATTCTGATCGTCGACGACGAAGTCTATGTGGTCGGAGCCTTGCGACGGTTGTTGCGGCGCGAGGGCTTTGCCATCGAGGTGGCCCTCAACGGAGAGGAAGCGCTCGAGAAGCTGGCTACCTTCGATGCGGACCTCATCATCTCCGACTACCGCATGAGGGGGATGGACGGGGTGGCGCTGCTGGGCGAGGTACGGCGCCTGCTGCCCAAGGCCGTCCGGGTCCTCATCTCCGGCCACGCGGAATTCGTTCCCGGCACCCACACCCAGCCCGGGGCGGAGGCCATCTCCCACTTCATCCCCAAGCCCTGGGATGACGAGCGCCTGCTGGCCGATCTTCGCAACCTCCTCGGGAAGCGCCTCTCGGCTCCCCCGTCGGAGGCCTGAATGGAAGAAGCGCGGCTCGCGCGAGCCACCGCGTGCTACGCCACCCTCGCGCGGCAGCTCGCCTCGGTTCGCTGGCGGCGCCACCTGCGCCAGCACCCGCACCCGCTGCGCGAGGCCCTCTCGCTCGAGGTCGTCCTCCCCGAGGGCCCCGCTGGCCGCCGCCCGCGCCGCCTGCGCACCCGACTGGAGCGGCTCGCGCGTCGGCGCCTCTCCCGCTTCACTCGCCAGCCCGCGGAGTCCCTCGGTGATGTGCTCGGCCGGTTGGAGGCACTGGTACACGCGCCGCTCCCCCAGCTTCCCGACGCCTCCGAGCCCGTCCTCCTCCACGGACACCAGGGCTGGCGCCACTTCCTCTCCTGGCCCGGCTCCTGGGTCTTCCTCCTGCTCATCCTCACCAACCGTGTGGGGCTGGAGCGGCTCGGTCGCCCGGGGCCGCTGCTGCTCGTCGGCGGCGCCCTCTGCCTCTACTTCCACCTGCGGTGCTCGGGCCGCTTCTGGCTCACCCCCCACCGTCTCCTGTGGCAGCCGCGCTATGGCGAGCCCGTCCAGGTGTCGCTCG
>QKJM01000971.1 GCA_003249315.1 Archangium sp. | reverse complement strand
CGCGGCGCCACGGATGACCAGCGGCTTCGTTCTCTCGAGCAGGAGTTCGGGTGTCACCTGGCTTCCGCGTCCGACTTCGAGAAGGTCGTAGCCCTCGGCGAGACGCAGCGGGAGGTACATGCCGTCGAGCGTCGCCTCCATGGGGCGGTCCACCCGGGCCGGAGCCACGCCCAGACCGAGTTCCCAGCGATTGTACTCCTTCGCCATCGCCCTGCGGTATGCGTCCAGGAAGCCTTGAACCCGCTTCGTGGGCTGGGGGGCGATGGGGCGCGCCCGCGCGTCGAAGCCCTGGGGGAGCTTCATGTTGTAACTCCTGCCCCCGGGCCTTGCCGGATCGAGAGCGAAGTGGCCCGGCTTGACGTGTCCTTCCGCGCGGGCGCGCGGTTCGTACACGCGGAATATGGAGTGGAGCTCCTCGCGTGCCGCATCCAGCCGAATCAGGTGCATCATGCACGGCTGGTTCTCGGGTAGCCTGTTCGCGAGCAACCCCCCACTCCCGGTGGAGAGCACGGGGGTGTTTCC
Organism: Archangium sp.; assembly: GCA_003249315.1. Taxonomy (GTDB): domain Bacteria; phylum Myxococcota; class Myxococcia; order Myxococcales; family Myxococcaceae; genus QKJM01. The sequence goes on along the minus strand of QKJM01000971.1, from coordinate 7,507 downwards.
CTTGTCCTGGTTCCAAGGCCAGAGGATTCGCTCTTCGGCATGGTGATGGCCGTGGAGGACGAGCTGTACCTGACAGTCCTCGGCCACGTTGCGAAGATTCTCTTTGCCCTGGAAGCCGTAGGTATCGGCCGTGAAGTGTCCCAGCCAGTCCTCCACCCTTCTGCCCGTTCCCTCCCTGGCCTCCTCTCGGAGCTTCTGGACCCAGGGCCACACGTTCTGCTGCACGGTGGCCACTGGATTGTGGTGCATGGCGACAATCTTCAGGTAGCCGCTGGTCTCTTCGTGGTGCCATTTGTCCATCAAGGCTTGGGTTTGCTGCTCGCTCATGAAGCCGCCCTGCTCGATGTGGGACTCGCGCTCGCACGAGTTCAGGGCCGCCACCGCGAGCCGCTCCTCGCTGAAGGTGTGGAGCCATGCCCCATGCCCGAGGTACTGGAGGCCTCGTAGCTCCAAGCGCTCCTTGCCGTAGAAGGCGCGCAGGAAGTCCTCGAAGGCGTTGAACTTGTTGGCATGGATGCGCTGCATGAGTTCGTCCTGCTCGAACTCCCCATCCTCCATGTCGATGACGAGCTTCTTGGTGATGGCCCAGGAGACGTCATGGTTGCCGGGCGTGAAGACGAAGTGCGTCCGCTCCAGGTCCAGCTTCCTGCCGAGCGCCTCGAAGAAGGCGAGCGCCTCCTTGTACTCTTTCGGGCGCGCGGCCTCGGCGATGTCGCCGGTGACGATGCAGAGGCCCACCTGCTCTCGCCAGCCGAGGTGCTCGCGGGCCTCCTGGATGGCATGGTGGAAGATTCCGGCGAGGGCGTCCGGGTCTTCCCCCTGAAAGCGCCCATGGGGACCGAAGTGAAGGTCCGAGAGGTGGAGGAGCACGAGGGGCTTGCTCATGGCACCCCCAGCGTGCCACCTGCTCACCTTCACGAACAGTCACCCCAGCCACACTGCTAGAGGGATTGGGTGTGAGGCGGCCGCCTACAGGACTTCTCCGACAGGAGCGGAGTCCGGCCTACCTGCCAGGCAGGGAGGCAGGCCAGAGACCTGAGAGGAACTCGGGGGCTCCGGAGGGGTGGGGAGGGGGCCCGAGGTGGACAGCCCGCGCACGAGTGGGAAGCTCCGGATATTCTAGGCGCCGGGCGGCGGGGGTCCGTTGCCAAAGGTAGGAAGTGGAGCGGGCGAATGAAGTTCAAGCAGAAGGTCACCCTGCTGCCGGCGGTGGTCACCGTCTTCCTGGTGGCCATCCTGGCGGTGACGTGGGTGCTGGGGCGCGACACCTCGCGGCTGCTCGCGCGCATTGGAGACGAGTACGCGCCGACGCTCGCGCTGGTGCGCAGTCTGGAGGCCCAGTCCACCACCCTCCAGAGGGAGCTGCGCGAGGCCGTCCTGGCTCGTGACGAGGCCCTGCTCGAGCCCATGGGCGAGCTGGCCCTCTCCTTCGAGGCGGAGCTGACCAGCGAGCAGGGCGGCGCGAGGATGGAGACCGGGCGCGTCCTGGCGCTCCAGGAGGCCTTCCGCGAATTCTGGGCCCAGGCGCAGGAGGCCGTTCGGCTGGCCGCCCGCGGTGACGCCGAGGCGGAGTCCGCCCTCGCGGAGGCCATGGAGCGTCACCGGGCGCTCAAGCAGCACCTCCGCGGCATGGGCGAGTGGGCCCAGCACGGGCTGCAGCAGTCCTTCGAGGACGTCAGCGAACTGCACGAGTGGCGTCAGCAGTGGATCTGGGCCCTGGGCCTGCTGTGCATCCTCTCGCTGGGGGGCCTCTCCCTCTGGCTCGTCCGGGGCGTGGTGGGGCCTCTCACCCAGCTCACGGCGGTGGCCTCGCGCATCGCCACCGAGGGGGACCTCACCCAGGCCATCCATGTGTCCTCGGATGATGAAATCGGCCTGCTGGCCCGCAGCATCGAGGCCCTGGTGACCCGGCTGCGCACCCTGCCCGTGGCCCTGCAGGGCGTGGTGGACGAGCTGTCCGTGGCCGCCGAGCGGCTGAACGAGGCCAGCCGGGGTCAGCTCAACTTCCTCACCAACCAGTCGCGCAGCCTCTCCGAGGCGGGCACGACGATGAGCGAGATCGCCCAGACCTCCAACCTGGCCGCCAGCCGCGCGGAGATGGTGCTGAAGGTGGCGGCCCAGGCCGACGAGTTCAGCTCGGCCGGCCGTCAGTCCATTGAGAGCAGCGCCGAGGGTCTCCAGCAGGTGCGCCAGCGGGTGGAGGCCCTGGTGCGCGGGGTGGCCCACCTGTCGGAGCAGGCGGCCCGCGCGGGTGAAATCATCGGCAGCGTGAGGGACCTGGCGGACCAGTCCAACGTGCTGGCCCTCAACGCCTCCATCGAGGCGGCGCGCGCCGGCGACGAGGGCCGGGGCTTCGCGGTGGTGGCCCGGGAGATGCGGGCGCTCAGCGGCCTCTCCCTCCAGAGCACCCAGCGCATCGGAAAGATTCTGCTCGAAATCAACCAGGCCATCCGCCAGGCGGTGTCCATCGCCGAGGTGGACAGCCAGCAGATGGAGGAGGGGCTGATGCAGGTGCTCACCTCGGCGGACCGGCTGCGGGAGATTACGACGGTGGTGCAGGAGAGCAGCCAGGCGGCGAAGCAGATCGTCGCCTCGGTGACGCAGCAGAACGCCGGCATCGCCCAGATGACCGAGGTGATGACGACGCTCTCCCAGATGATGGGCGACGTGGTGGAGTCGACGATGGACGCCGAGGAGGCCGTGGGTCAGGTGAACGCCACCCTCGAGCGTCTCAAGCAGGTGGTGACGAGCTTCCGGGTGTAGGCGCCCGGGCCCCGGCGTGGAGCCCGTACGCCGCCTCCCGGAGCGCTACCGCGAGCGCTTCAGCCCCCCCCGAGAGGAGAGCACGAAGGGCACGGCCACCGCCCCCACCAGCGCCACCAGCACCAGCCAGGGCCAGGGCGTGGCCAGCATCGGGGTGACGCGGGCGCGCAGCTCGGGGGGCGTCTCGGCGGCGAGCATCAGCGTGGCGATGCTGAGCACGAACCAGGCGAAGCCCTTGCGCAGGGCGGCCGGGGAGATGCGGCCGGCCAGCTTCCCGCCGACGAAGCTGCCGCTGATGGCGGTGGCGAGCACCGCGCCGGTCAGGCCCCACGGGAGCTGCACGTGCCCCAGGTGCCCCAGCAGGCCGGCGGCGCACTGCATGGAGATGACCACCAGCGAGGTGCCCACCGCGACCTGGGTGGGGAGCCCCACCAGCACCAGCGCGGGGACGATGAGGAAGCCTCCACCGGCGCCCACCAGCCCCGACAAGGCCCCCACCGCCACGCCCTGCACCAGCACCCGCGCCATCGCGAGCTGCTGCTCGGGCGCGTCGCCCTTCTCGGTAGCTCCGGGCGCCGACGCGGCCTCCTTGCGCCGCAGCATCGCCACCGCCGCGGCTATCATCACCGCCACGAAGAGCAGCAGCAGCACCGTGGGCGGGATGTAGCCGGCCACCCGGCCTCCCGCGAAGGCTCCCACCATCCCCGCCGGGCCGAAGATGAACGCCGTGCGCCACCGCACCCGGCCGGCTCGCGCATGCATCACCACCGCCGAGATGCTGGTGAGACCCACCACCAGCAGCGACATGGCGATGGCCGTCTTCGGCTCGACGTCGAGGATGTAGACCAGCAGGGGCACCGTGAGGATGGAGCCGCCGCCGCCCAGCAGCCCCAGCAGTATCCCGATGAGCATCGACGCGGCGATACCAAGCGCCATCATGCCGCACCTGCCTTCCGGTGGGCCACGGACAGCAGGTCGCGGCACTCCCTCAGCGTGCGCTCGAAGGCGGCCTGGTCCCTCGCGGCCACCTGTCCCGTCGACTGCAGCAGCTCGAGCAGGGCGAGGAGCTGCGCCCACGTGGGCTGGCTGCCGTGCGGTTCGAGCAACCCTCTCATCGTGGCGGCGGAGAGGTTGCCTCCCAGCTCCCTCAGCCGGGTGAGCAGCGTGTCCAGCACGTCCATCATCTCCACCGAGGGAGCGGCCTGGCCCTCACGCACCACCGGCAGGCCGGCCTCGTTCCATGCCAGCATCCCTCCGCGCAGGTTCATCAGCCGGGTGAAGCCCTTGCGCGCGAGCTGCCCCGCCGCCTGTCCCGAGCGGCCTCCCGAGCGGCACACCAGCAGCAGCTCCTCCTCCTTCGGCCACGCCTCGGCGGCCTCCATCACCGTGCCCAGCGGCACCAGCTCGGCTCCCTCGATGTGGCCGAGGACGGCGTCGAACTCGGACGGCTCGCGCACGTCCACCATCCGGACCCGCTCCTTCTCCGCCACCACCGCGGGGACATCCACGTCCCGGTAGCCGTCCGCGTGCGGCGTTCCCTGTTCGTACAGTGTGCTCATGGTGTGCTCCTCTCCCAGGGAGGCCAGTGCCAGAGTCGTGCCAGGGGCGGGACGGGCTCGGGTCCACGGCGACTCGCTGCGTATTCCCTCTCTCCGGCCCTCGCCCGGAGGGAGAGGGGGCCTCCACCGTGAAACGGTGAAACACCTTGAAACACCCTGAAGCGGAATGAAACGGCTCGTGGGGTGTCCCGAAGTTCGTGGAAACAATCGGGTTGCGCATGCTCCCTCTCCCTCTGGGAGAGGGCGGGGGGTGAGGGTCGTCACCGTTCTTCGCCCCAGTCACCTCTCGGCACGCAGCGAGCTCGTTCTTCCGAGTTCTCCCTCCGCTGTCCTGGACGCCCAGGCGGTGGGGGCGCGGTCCCAAGGGGTAGACCCTCACCCTAGCCCTCTCCCAGAGGGAGAGGGGACATCCACGGGGCCTCGGGCTGCGTCCACGAACTTCGTGGACACTCCACTAGGTTCCCTGGTGGGCCTCAGTGTCCCGGAGTCGTCTCCAGAGCGTCACCCGGCTGATGCCCAGGAGCTTCGCCGCCTGCGTGCGGTTGCCTCCGGCCCGCGCCAGCGCCGCCCGAAGGGTCGCGGGGTCGTGAGCGGGGGCGGCCTCCTGGGCTTCCTCCTCCTCCTCCCTGGTGGCGAGCAGGGGAGCCTCGGGCGGAGCGCATGGCTCGGAGAACTCCGGCGGCAGGTCGGCCTCCTGGAGCACCGGCCCTTCGCCGATGACGTAGGCGTACTCCATCACGTTGCGCAGCTCGCGCACGTTGCCCGCCCAGGAGTGGGACTCCAGCAGTCGCCTCGCCCCCGGGGAGAAGCGCTCCACCCGGCGCGGGCCGTTCTGCTCCAACTCGTCCAGGAAGCGCCGGGCCAGCGGGAGGATGTCCCCGCGCCGCTCGCGAAGCGGCGGGAGGAACAGCGGCACCACCCGCAGCCGGTACATCAGGTCCGCCCGGAAGCGGCCCGCCTCCACCTCGCGCCGCAGCGCCCGGTGGGTGGCCGCGACGATGCGCACGTTCACCGGCACCGGCTGGCGCCCTCCCACGGGGATGATGGTGCGCGTCTCCAGCACCCGCAGCAGCTTGGCCTGCAGGTCCAACGGCAGCTCCGCCACCTCGTCCAGGAAGAGGGTGCCCCCGTCCGCCAGGCGGAAGTGCCCCGGGCTGTCTCGCACCGCGCCGGTGAAGGCCCCCCTCACGTGGCCGAAGAGCTCGCTCTCCAGCAGGTTGGGCGGCAACGCGGCGCAGTTGATGGCCCGGAAGGGCCCCTTGCGCCGCTCCGAAATCTCGTGCAGCGCGTTGGCCACCAGCTCCTTGCCCGTGCCGGACTCGCCCCGCACCAGCACGCTGGACTCGGTGTGCGCCACCTTCTCCACGATGCGGAACATGCGTTTCATCCCCGCATCGCGCGTCCACATCCCGTGAAACACCTCCTCGGCCCCCTCCCGCGCGCCCTCCTCCGGGCCGAGCAGCACCGCCCACCCCAGCCGCCGGTTGCCCTGGCTCAGCCCCACCGCGCGCACCCTCATCGTCCGCTCCTTCCCGCCCACGCGCACGGTGGCCTCCACCTCGCGACCCCGGGACAGCAGCGCCTCCAGGGCCCGCGGCCCCTCCGTCAGGGTCAGCAGCTCCGCCAGAGGTCTCCCCGGGACGATGGCTCCGGGCCCCAGACGGTCCTCCGCCTCCGGCGTGGCCGCCGTCACCCGCTGGTGTACATCCACCAGCAGGGTGGGTCCTGCCAGGGCTTCCAGGGCGGGCAGCACGAGTGGATTTCCTCGGGAGTCGGAGCGGGAGGTGGGCATGGGGCCGGGAGCGTGCAACGGGTGAAACAGCCGTTTCAGACTGTTTCACAACAACTCCCGGCCGGGAAGTCTGCCCGGGCGGCCTAGGCGTGCCCGCGCAGCATCAGGTGCCAGTACATCCTCGGCAGGCCGTACTTCTTCAGCAGCCACATGTCGCCGCGCTCCTTCATGGTGTCGATGAGCGGGATGGAGGGCGCGGGCTTGCCGTCGTAGTCGAACTCGGCGAGGAGCAGCTTGCCGTAGGCGGTGGTGAGCGGGCAGGAGGCGTAGCCGTCGTAGCTGGCCTTGGGCGTCTCGCCGTTCATCACCGCGAGCAGGTTCTCCACCAGCACGGGCGCCTGCTTGCGCACGGCGGCGCCGGTGCGCGAGGTGGGCAGGTCCGAGGCGTCTCCCAGGGCGAAGACGTTCGGGTAGTCCGGGTGCTGCAGGGTGTGCTTGTGCGCCTTCACCCAGCCCTTCTGCGGCCCGTCCTGCCAGGCCACCGGGCTGCGCTTGATGAAGTCCGGCGCGCTCTGCGGCGGCGTCACGTGCAGCATGTCGTAGGGGATGACGACCTCCTCCCGGGAGCCGTCATCCTGGCTGCGCTCGAAGACGGCCTCGTTCTTCTCCCAGCGCACCTCGGTGAGGCTGTGCTGGAAGCGCGTGTTGATGCCATAGCGCTGCACCACCCCCTCGAGCACCGTGGCGAAAGGCTGCACCCCGAAGATGGCCTTGCCCGCCGAGGCGAAGATGATGTTCGACTTCTCCGCGAGGCCCCGTTTGCGGAGGTTGTCCGCGGTCAGGTACATGATCTTCTGCGGCGCGCCCGCGCACTTCACCGGCGTGGCCGGGTGGGTGAAGAGGGCCGTGCCGCCGTGGAACTGGCGGAGCATCTCCCACGTCTTGGGCGCGTAGCGCACGTCGTAGTTGCTGGAGACGTTGGGCGCCTTCTCCAGCGCCTCGCGCAGGCCCTCCACCTTGTCCCAGTCGAGCTGGATGCCGGGGGCCACCACCAGGAAGTCGTACTCCAGCCGCTTGCCGCCCCGGGTGGAGACCACCTGGGAGACCGGGTCCACCTCCTCCGCCCAGTCCTGAATCCACTTCACCCCCGGGGGGATGTAGTCGGCCTCGTCGCGGATGCTCTCCTCGATGGGGTACACGCCCGCCCCCACCAGCGTCCACAGCGGCTGGTAGTAGTGGTGCTTGCTGGGCTCGATGATGGCCACGTCCGTCCGCCCGGCGTTCGCCAGCCGGGCCGCCACGGAGATGCCCGCCGTGCCCCCTCCGATGATGAGGACCCGGTGCCGCTCCGTCCCCGCCTGCTTCGCCGCGGGCGCCATCGCCGGAGCCTCGCTGACAGGCTGCTGTGTCGTCTCGCTCATCCCTCTCTCCCGCCGACCCTTCGCGAGGCCGG
>QKJM01000360.1 GCA_003249315.1 Archangium sp. | reverse complement strand
CACGAACAGGCCCGTGAGGGCGCCCACCGTGGGAGCCAGCACCACGGCCGTCCACTTGTCGAACAGGGCTCGGATGACGATCCACACCACCCACGCGAGCACCACGCCGGTCGCCCCCATCAACCCGCCATAGAGCGCCTGGCGCCCGCGCACTTCTTCCTGTACCGAGTCCCGCTCGGCCATGGGCCCGTTCCTCCCGTGAGGGCGAGCCTAGGGGTGGTCCGTCCAGCGGAGCAACTGCACCTTCTGGACCTTGCCACTCAGGAAGAAGCGGGAGCCACCGCTCGCTTGAGGGTCCGCCCCCAGCGTCACCGGAACGTTCGTGTTCACCACCCCCGCGGTGTAGGGACCTGCCTGGGAGGTACCGCTCGTGCTGTTGTCCACCCACAGCCACACGCTGCCATTCCCGTCATACGCCCCAGTGATGAGGTAGCCGTTGGTGTCATTCAGCCCCGACAGCGAGCGGCTCGCATACCGGTAGGCCCCATTCACGTACACGCCGAAGCGCAGCTCCCGCGCCCCCGAGGAGGAGCGGTACAGCTCCAGCGCGAAGGCGCCTCCCTCCGACTTGTTCACGATGGCCTGGGTGCAACTGCTGGCGCCCCCGGGGCAGCTCAGCATCAGGTCGTCGAAGTTGACGTAGGCACTCAGCAGGTAGCCCTGCCCCGCCGCCGTGTCCGCATCGTAGAAGGGCATCGACTGCGAGGAGGAGGCAGTGAAGAGCAGCGAGGTGCCATAGCGATCCTCCCCGGCCCCATCCGTCATGGTGCTCGGAGCCCCGGAGACGTTCACCGGCACCGGGTACGTGGCCGCCCCCGTGCGGTGGTAGCTCACGCTCGAGCCCGTGGCCGACTGGTTCCAGACGTTCAGGTAGAGGAGCTGGTTGGCCTCCGAGACGACGGCACGCGCCTTGGCCACGTCATACTCCACGACGAAGGTATCCACCTCCTCGCGCAGGTTGGAGAGGTACACCTCGCCGAAGCTGGCGGGGATCGTCCACAGCGTCACGCCCAACCCCCACGCCTTGGCATAGGCCACCTTCGAGAGGATGTTGGCGTCCGTGTAGGGGAACTCCACCCCGTGCCAGCCGCTCGTGGCCGCATCTCGGATGAGCCCGTGGTACGCCGCCATGTCCGACGTCTGATTGCCCGAGAACAACACGTGCAGCCGCACGTAGGGGGAGATCGACGGGTACAGGCCGAAGAGGGACTGCACCTCCAGCAGGTTCTCTCTCCAGGAATGGAAGGAGCGGATGACGACCGGCCGCCCGGCGCGCGCATACGCGTCCCGACGCGCGTTCAGGATGGCCATCAGCTTGCTCGCGATGCTCGCGTGCGAGGACGTCTCCTTCACCTCGATGAAGAGCACCGAGTCGTCCGCGCGCAGCGGCCCGTAGTCCAGCACGTCCGCCAGCAGCGCCCCGGTGGAGCCACCATCGTCATCGTGGTCCACGTACACCTGGCCGCCCTGCTCCTTCACGTCCAGCTCGATGAGGTCCGCGTTGGCATCGATGGCCGCCTGGATGCGGGACTGAGTGGAGGACAGGCTCGCCGAGGAGCTGGTGCCGCTGTCCACGTAGCTGTTGTGGCGGCAGATGCCCACCGCGTGCCCCCGAGCGGTGCGCGGGAAGGCCTTTTCCACCCCGGCCCAGTAGCCCGTGTTGCCCAGCGCCACGGCCTCCAGGCTCACCAGCGCGACGAAACACCCCACCCAGCTCATGAATCGACACATGCACTCATCCCCTGTTTTTTCACGGATTGCAGAGTATGAACACGAGTTGGTGCGGGAGTGCAACCCGAGCTTTCGGACGCGCTCGGCCCTCCCTTCGGCGGGCGCCAGCCGTGAATCCGAGTTGAACCACCGCCCTTCCTCGCGCATTACACTGGAATCATGAGCAACCGCGGCACCCCCAAGAAGAAGAACGAGAGCTTCAACACCCCCTTCAAGGCCCTTGCCGCCCTCAAGAAGCCCAAGACTCCCGAGCCTCCCAAGAAGGCCTCGCCTCCTCCCCCTCCCCCCAAGCCGAAGCGCGCCCAGGAGGAGGACGACATGAGCCTCTTCCTCTCCGCCATGGACGGCGTGGAGCAGCTCACCAATCGTGGCGAGGCTCCCGTTCCCAACCCCCGCCTCCCGGAGATCATCGACGAGAACGCCGAGGCCCTCGCCGAGCTCTCCGAGCTCGTCGTCGGGCAGGGCACCTTCGACATCTCCGATACCGACGAGTTCATCGAGGGCGCCGCCTCCGGCGTTGACGGCCGCCTCATGCGCTCGCTGCGCCGCGGCGACTTCTCCGTCCAGGGCCGCCTGGATCTCCACGGCCTGACCCAGGCCGAGGCCAAGGAGGCCGTGGATCACTTCATCTCCGCGAGCCGCCGCGCCGGCAAGCGCTGCGTCCTCATCGTCCACGGCCGCGGCCTCCACTCCCAGGATCAGATCCCCGTACTCAAGGAACGCCTCCGGGTCTGGCTCAGCCAGAAGCGCATCGGCAACGCCGTCCTCGCGTTCGCCAGCGCACGCCCCCAGGACGGCGGCACCGGGGCCGTCTACGTCCTCCTACGCCGGTAGCTGGACGGCCGGGCGGCACTGTGCATACATGCCGCCATGGCACGCGACCTGATCGATCTGCACATCCACGTGGGCGGGGCCGTCGCTCCCCACATCCTCTGGTCCCTCGCTCACCAGCAGGGCTTCAAGCTCCCGGTCAAGAACTACTTCGACTTCGTGGAGCTCATCACCTCGCGCCCCGGCAAGGTCGGCAGCCTCGAGGACTACCTGAAGATCCTCCACACCTGGACGGAGAAGATTCAGAGCTCGCCCATGGCGATCGAGCGCTCCGTCTACGAGATCATCGGCAAGGAGTACCGCAGCAGCCGCGTCACGCAGATCGAGCTGCGCTTCAACCCCATGAAGCGCAACCTCAACTCGGAGCTGGATCTGGATCACATCATCCACGCCGCCCTGCGCGGCATGGACCGAGCGGTGCTCGAGTACGGCGTCAAGGTGGGCCTCATCTTCTGCCTCGCCCGTGAGTTCGACCTCGGGCTCAACAGCATCCTCGTGGAGAAGGCGATCAAGTACCGCAACCGAGGCGTGTACGGGATCGACCTGGCCGGCACCGAGAAGAACGCGCTGGAGCTCGAGCCCACCACGGTCGCCCAGTACGAGGAGCTCTTCGCCCGCGCCCGTGAGGGCGGCCTCAAGTGTACCGTCCACACCGGAGAGACGCGCGGCACCGGCGCCGAGGGCGTCATGGCGGTGGTGGAGAAGCTCAAGCCCCACCGCATCGGCCACGGCATCCGCGCCGCCTACGACGAGGACGCCATGACGCTGCTGCGCGAGCGCGACGTGGTGCTCGAGCTGTGCCCCACCTCCAACCTCCACACCCGCGCCGTCGAGGGCCTCGACGAGCTGCGTCACATCATCCGCACCTTCTGGGATCGCCGGGTGAAGTTCACCCTCAACACCGACGGCCCCTACCTCCTGGAGACGGACATGCGCCGCGAGGTGGACCTGGTGGAGAAGAACGGCATCCTCACCCCCGAGCAGGTGGACCAGTGCCTCGCCTGGGCCCGCCAGTACTCCTTCATCTCCTCCTGAGCCATGTACCCACTCGCCCGAGCCCTCCTCTTCCGTCTCTCCGCCGAGCGCGCCCACCGCCTGGGCATGGGTGCGCTTCACAGGCTCGGGAAGCAACAGGCCCTGTGCCGGCGGATGCGCGCCCGGACGCTCGCCGCCGTCACCTATGACGCCGCCGTGGAGCTGGCGGGGATGAAGCTCGCCCACCCGGTGGCGCTCGCCGCCGGCCTGGACAAGGACGCCGAGGCCGTGGAGGGGTTGTTCGCCCTCGGCTTCGCCGCCGTCGAGGTGGGTACCCTCACCCCTCGCCCCCAGCCAGGCAACCCCCAGCCCCGCCTCTTTCGTATCCCCGAGCACCGCGCCCCCATCAACCGCATGGGCTTCAACAACCACGGCGCGTCCGCCGCCGCCGAGCGTCTGCGCGCGCTCTCCTGGCGCCCCGCCCCTGTGGGCGTCAACCTCGGGAAGAACAAGGACACGCCGCTGGAGAGCGCGGTGGAGGACTACGTGGCGTGCGTGGACGCGCTGGCTCCGCTCGGGGACTACGTGGTCGTCAACGCCAGCTCGCCCAATACTCCCGGCCTGCGCAAGCTGCAGGAGCCCGAGCAGCTCTCCGCTCTCCTGCGCGCCGTGAAGGAGCGGCTCGCCCGGGTGGCTCCTGGAAAGCCCCTCTTCCTGAAGATTGCTCCGGATCTCACCCCCGAGGCCGTGGACGAGGTGGTGGACGTGGCCCGCGCGTGCGGGCTGGATGGGCTCATCGCCACCAACACCACCATCGCCCGCCCCTTCGAGCACCCGGTGGCGAAGGAGGCCGGTGGACTGTCCGGAGCGCCGGTGAGAGCGCCCTCCAACCAGGTCATCCGCCGCGCCTGGGCTCGCAGTGGCGGCGCCCTCCCCATCATCGGCGTGGGCGGCGTCTTCACCGCCGAGGATGTGTACGAGAAGCTTCGCGCCGGGGCCTCGGCCGTGCAGGTGTATACCGGCTTCATCTACGAGGGGCCCGGCATGGTGCGAAAGCTGCTGGAAGGCCTCGGCCCCCTGCTAGCGCGGGATGGTTTCAAGTCGGTGCGCGAGGCCATCGGCGCGGACCACCGGCGGACGCTCCCGGATTCCCAGCCCGCGCCGGCGCCCGGCTCGTAGAAAAGAGCGCTCGCCGGGTCCTGCACAGAGAGAATCCCCGGGCGGAAGATTTCATCGGAGGCCCCACTTCCGGCTGGCCGGAAGTGCGGGCTTCTGTGGCCCGATTCGTGGGCATGGACTGTCCGCCACATATCAGCGGAACGAGCCCCCAGGTTGAGCAGGTGCGCAGACCTCCCCTACTGTGTCGAGGTTGAACCAGGAGGGAATCCATGCAGACCAGGAGAACGTCTACCGGTCTCACTCAGAAGCCCCCCCTCTGCATGGTCCTGGTTCTCATCCTTGCGGCGCTCTGCACCAGCGCATGTGGAAGCATTGTCGCTGGCGGAATCCCTCCTTCGACCTTTCAGTTCCACAGCATCATCCCGCACTCCGAGCCGGGAACAGGAGGATGGAAGGTAGCGCAAGTGAACGTCATGCTGGGACGAATCTCGAAGGTGAACCCAGATGGAGTCTGGTGCGATGTCGAGATTGGAGCCCCTGAGGTCAACTGGAAAGGTCTCGTACTTGATTCGAAACTCCAGATTGCATGCGCACAAGCCTCGGATCGAGCGGCACGCTTTGCATTGCGCCAACGGGCGGCGACTTCTGCTGCGTTATGCACACTTTATCGGAACAAGATGCTCGAAATCATGACAAAAGTGATTCCGGGTGTCGACGTCACGAAGTTCAAGACACCGGGTATAAAGCCGCAGACCTTTCCGTGAGCTTACCGAATGAGCAGCCCTGTTGACACCACTGCACTGCTCGAACTCGTCCGGAGCTACTATCCTTCAGCATCTGTGGGCGCCACTGAGACACCTCTATCGCAGCGACTCGAGACCCGGCGTAAAGCCGCGCTCCAGGACCATACGCGTTGGGAACAGTTCCTACAACACGTACGGTCAGAAATGCCTGACTGCGGGCTCTGGGAGCAGCCATTTCTTCTGTATTACCCGTGCCGCGGCGTGCGCGTCTACCTCCCCCACTCGCCCATGGGCTCGGACGTGCATGATGCGATCGTTCTGCTCGCGAGCGTCCTCGCCCCTGTCCACGCCCTCTATGCTTCCCATCAGCGATATGAAGGCGAGCATGTGGGCGAGTCTCAGACCTGGTTCCCTCCACTCCCAGAACGCTTCGTCCCCTACGCCCAACGGTTGGATGCACTCGCCAAGGCCCACCTGGGCACCACCTTGCTGCCCAATAACGTACTCTTCACTCCTGTACCGGACATCCATGTCGAGGACGTCCCGGCAATCGAGACGCAACTCATCCACGCCCTCTTCACGCGTAACATCTGGTGAGAACATGAACATCAAGCGCTTCGAATGGCGCCCCTCACGCGACGCTCAGGTGAGGTCCAAGGTGTAGGAGGACTTCATCTCCTTACCATGCGGCCAACGTGCATCAGGCCGCCAAGCCCCGTCGAGCTTCTCACGGCAGCGTGTCTCAACAGTCAGATTCCGTCCCCGGAAGCGAAGCAGGTTGTACCTGGCCGTCGTCATGGACCTCTTCTCGCGCAAGGTGGTGGGCTGGTCCATGAGCGAGCACATTGACCGGCACCTGGTGCTCAACGCACTGGACATGGCGCTCAAGGGACGCCAGCCACCGCGAGGGCTGCTGCACCACTCGGACCGGGGCAGTCAGTACGCCAGCACCGACTACCAGCAGGCGCTGGCCGCTCGCGGCATTCAGTGCAGCATGTCGCGCAAGGGCAACTGCTGGGACAACGCCGTGGTGGAGAGCTTCTTCAGCAGCTTGAAGTTGGAGCTTGTCTACAACGACGACTTCTCCACGCACGAGCAGGCTCGGTTGGCCGTCTTCGAGTACATCGAGGTCTTCTACAACCGCCAAAGGCGGCACTCGTCGCTGGGCTATCTCAGCCCAGTGGATTTTGAGCTTGCGGCCTTACCCGAAAAGTTGGCAGCATAACCCTACTGTCCACGTAACCGGGGCAAGCCCAAGAAGCCCTTTTCTCAGTGCAGCGTCACCGATCTCAAGGCCGCCCTCCAGAGCACGGGCAAGCCCGAGGCCACGCCCCCCTCCGATGAGCACAAGGCGCTCCACCGCCGGCTCGCCATCCTCATGGATCGCACCTTCCCCAAAGGCCACGTCCGCACCCGCCTCCACGAGTACAAGGGCACTCCCTGCCTGAGCTTCAACAACGTCCCCGTCGACGAGCTGCTTCGCCTCGCGGACACCCTCCGGCAGGGCGTGAACCTCGCTCCCGTGACGAGCTGAACAGAAAAAACAGAGCGCTCGCCGACTCCTTGGAGTCTAGCCGGCGAGCGCTCCCCATCGCGCCGTGAATGCACAGCGCGTGAATCCCTCTCTACATCGAAGCCGCGTTTGACTGCACCTCCAGAGCGCCACTCACGGTGCTCACCTCCACCGAGTGCGCTCCATCCCCGAAGCGCTTCTTCCTCGAGCCCAGCAAGACTTCACTCCCGTTGAAGCTGCCGCTCACCGAAGAAAACTCCACCTCCGCGCCCTCTCCGGACGGGAGCTTCAACCGCACATCCCCCGACACGGTGCCCACCTCGGTATCCTTCATCGCCGCCGGAGCCAGCAACACGTCCGCGCCCACCGCGGCCACCTCCAAGTCCCCCCGCGAGCCCTTCAGCTCCACGTCGCCGGAGACCGTGGCCACCTCTTGTGCCCCCTCGACCCCGGATACCCACACCGGCGCCTCCACCGTGGCCACCTCCAGGGACGAGCCACGCGGCACCTTCAGCGTGAAGTGCGTGGACACCGGGTCGTTGCAGTTGTTGTTCTTCTTCCCGCAGGAGCCACAACACAGACGGACCACCACCTCGTCCCCGTCCTGCTCCACCTTCAGCGGAAACTTCGCCCGCTCCGCCTCGCTGCCCTCCTGCCTCGCCTCCACCGTCAGCGTGTCGCCATCGGTGGCCTCCACACGGATGGAGCCATTGACGTTGGAGATTTCCACGCGAGGCGTCCCATCCGTCTGGAATTGCCAGGACTGGGTGGAGGGAGCGGCGGCCAGGACGAAGAGAAGGGCGAGTTGCACGGCGGGACTCCTTGGGAGGAAAAGGCTGTGTCCCCCTGCCCTACGGACGACCGGGAAAGTGATTTCACCGGCCTCGAGCCACCCGCCGGTACATCGCGTCGTGCCGGCGCACCATCCGCTCCAGGGACAGCTCCCGCTCCACGAAGGCGCGCGCCGCCTCCCCCATCCTCCGCCCGCGAGAGCGATCCTTCAGCAGCAACCGGAAGGCCCCCGCCAGCGCGGACGGCTGTCGGGGCGGTACCACCAGGCCCCTCTGCCCATCCGCCACCAACTCCGGGTTGCCGCCCACCGCCGTCACCACCATGGGCCTGCCCGCCGCCATCCCCTCCATCACCGCGTTGGAC
>QKJM01000427.1 GCA_003249315.1 Archangium sp. | reverse complement strand
AAGCCACGCGCCCGGCATGCCCCGCTCGTAGTTGAAGCGATTCGTCTTCTCGTTGCCGTCGAAGTCCGGTGCGGACAGGTTGCCCGGTCCGTAGAAGGGACTGCGCAGCTCGCGTCGGTACTCCAGGCGCGCCTCCAGGCGCAGGGGGCCGATGAGCTGTGGCCCGTCGTAGCGCAGGTAGTGGCTCTGCTGGCCCCGGCTGGTGAACAGCACCTGCACGCCGATGCCGTGCTGATAGGGGCGATGTCCCGGCGCGTAGATGTACGCCCCTCCCGCGGCCCCATAGGTGAAGCCCAGGTCCGAGTTGAAGCTGACCAGCGGCAGCGCGATGGCATCCACCCCTCGCTCCTTTCGCGGTTTCTCCAGGGTGGAGGCGGAAGGAGTGGAGGTTGCACTCGGGGCGGCCGTGGCCAGAGTCGTCAGCAGCAGCGAGGCGGTGAGCATCGCACCAAGGTGTCATGACGGTGAGGGGCGGCACCACGACGCCACGCCCACCCCTCGCTCGTCCGCCTGTCCTCCGGGGAGGCGGCTCCGGATGCACGGTTGCTATCCGCACGAGTGCGCATGTTGGGCGGGGAGGAGGGCGAGTGGACGAGGTCATCAATCCGCAACTTCAATCCTGGGCACGCGAGCATGTGCGTCGTATCGGCGCGAGGATCCGTCCAGCGCCGGTCTCGCGGCGGCGTCGCCTGCTCATCATCCATCTGGACGGAGTGCCCAAGGCTCACCTGGAGGAGGCCG
The DNA here is from genome assembly GCA_003249315.1 of Archangium sp. GTDB lineage: Bacteria > Myxococcota > Myxococcia > Myxococcales > Myxococcaceae > QKJM01. The sequence continues at coordinate 7,340 of QKJM01000427.1, read as the reverse complement.
TCCGCAATGGAGGGATGCCCTTCTTCTCGCGGCTCATCCGCTCGGGATCCTGGCTGATGGACGATGCCTTCTGGGGCTCGCCTGCCTCCACGCCCTTCTTCCAGGCGGGGCTCCTCTATGGGCTGCGTCATCCGAACCTGCCCGCGTATAGCTGGTTCGACCGGGAGTTGGGGCGGCGGGTGCGGATGAACAGCCCTCGCGATGCGCTCGCGGTGGAGGAGCGGCTGGGGCGAGGCCCCGGGAAGAGCCTGCTGGCCGGGGGCGGGCACACCTACTTCTCTCTCTTCCAGGCCGAGGCCGACAACCGCCTGTGCATGAGCACCCTGGCCAGCCTCGAGGGGGTGGCGCGCGGCTTCAAGCATGAGATGGAGGGCGTGCTGGTGGCACGCACGAGGGGGCCGCTGGACTACCTGCGCTCGCTGGGCAGCGACGCCTGGTGCGCCGCCACCGAGTGCTGTCGCTGGTCTCGCGCGCTCCACGACTGGCGCCACGAGGGCGACTTCCTCGTCAGCCGCGTCTTCCTCCAGCGGCTCGGGTGGAGCTTCGCCCACACCAAGGTCCTGGTGGACATGGTGCGCGGCGTTCCCGCCATCTACCTCGTCTTCGGCAATTACGACGAGGTGGCCCACCGTCGGGGTCCGGGCTCGGCCCAGGCGCTCGCGGAGCTGACCCGCGTGGACGCCTACCTCGCCGAGCTCTACGCGGTGTCGCGTGTCGTCGAGCCCGGCTACGACATCATCTTCCTCACCGACCATGGCCACGTGGCCAGCGATCCGCTCGAGCAGCGCACGGGCCGGCGGATTGAAGAACTGCTGTTCCACGGGCCTCCGTTACCCCTCTCCGAGACCGTGGCGAGAGGGTTGCTGGACGGACGTCCTCTCCCGGTGGAGGGGAGCGTGGACAGGCGGGAGGAGGAGCCGGTGGTGGTGGAGGCGGGCAACTTCGCTCACGTCTACCTCACGTGCGAGCGCGCGCCGCTGGAGGCCGCGACGTTGGTGGCGCGCCATCCGGAGGTGCTGGCGCGGGCCATCCGTCACCCGGACATCGGGGTGACGGTGGTGCGTCGGGGCGACTCGGCGGTGGCGATCATCGGGGAGGGGGTATACGGCCCGGACGAGGTGGACGAGGCGCCGCTGCCTGCCGAATTCTCCCGCCGCGCGCTGGAGGATCTCCTGAGGGAGCTGCCCCTCATGTCCTCGGCGGGGGATCTGGTGCTCTTTGGCCAGGCGCTCGATAAGGGAGGCACGGTGGGCTTCGCCTGGGAGTTCGGCTCGCATGGAGGCCTCACTCGCACGGAGACGAGCAGCGTCATCTGCTGGCCGAGGCAGGGTCCGGTGGACCTGTCCGGCTTGAGTCACTGCGCCACGCTGCACGAGCGGCTCATGGAGGTGTATGGCGAGGAGTCCCGTCCCGTCGCCTTCCCGAAGGTGGTGGCGGAGGGGCCATGAGCGGGCAGGGGGGGCGCGCCTCCCTCAAGGCGCTCCTCGTGCTGGTAGGGGTGGTGCTCTCCGTCCTCCTGGTGTCCACGGCCTTCTTCCGGTGGAACCTGACGGGGCCTGGGCCGCTGCTGGAGCCGCGCTTCTCCCTGGAGAAGTTCCTCCGCGATCTGCCCGGTCAACTGGTGTGGCTCATCCCCTTCATGCTGCTGTCCGCATCCATCATCCCTCTGCGGGCGCTGCAGTGGCAGCGGACCCTCAGCAAGCCCGTGCCCTTCCGCGAGCGCTACCACATGGTCGCCATCGGCGCCTTCACCCACAATGCGCTGCCCGGGAAGCTGGGGGAGTTCATCCGCTCCTTCCTCCTGTCGCGCACCCAGCGCATTCCCTTCCTCCAGGCGCTGGGCTCGGTGGCGGTGTGCAAGCTGTTGGAGTTCGCCGCCCTCATGGGGCTGGTGGCCTTGTCCTTCCTCGGGCCCTTCGGCGAGAAGCTGGCGCGCTTCGAGGGTGCATTGAAGGCGGCCGTTGCGGTGTGCGTGGGGCTGGTCGTGCTGGTGGTGCTGCTGGCCCACTACTCGCTGCCGCTCGCCCGGTGGATGGAGCGCAGGAATCGGTTGCCACGAGTGCGCGGCCTGCTGGGCCACGTGGCCGAGGGACTGGGCACCGCGCGCAGCTTCCGGGGCATGGCGGTGGCGCTCCTCTTTTCTGTGGGGCCGGTGCTGGCGCCCGCGCTGGCCTATGGACTGGGCCTGCGGGGGCTGGGGATTCATGGGGGCCTCTTCGCCGGCACCGTGGTGCTGGGAGCCATCGCCCTGGGTCAGGCCCTCCCGGGCGTGCCCGCCGGCATGGGCATCTACTACTTCGTCACGAGCTGGGCCGCGCGGAGCCTGGGAGCCTCGGCGGAGGATGCGGCGGCCTACGCCACGCTCACCCACCTGGGCACCGTGCTGAGCCAGGTCACGGTGGGGGCTCTCTCCATACGCCAGCGCGGCATCCGCCTGAAGGATCTGCGTCGCGGGGGCAGCCTGGCCCGAGAGGCCGCCAGCCACATGGCTCACGAGGCCGCTCACCCCGCTCGGGGTTGAGGGAAAAAGAAAAAGGGACCCGGCATTTCTGCCGGATCCCTTATGCCCAGGAGAGGACTCGAACCTCCATGCCCTTGCAGGCGCTAGACCCTGAATCTAGTGTGTCTACCAATTCCACCACCTGGGCGGCGGTGCGTCGCTGCGGTGCATCGCGTCGACGGGGGCGGTGTATAGATGCGTTGGTTGGCCCCGTCAAGCACTTGTTTCAACGCCGCTACTTCAACGGCCATTTCCCTTCGGCTTCGAGCTTCCGACGGATGGCGGGGTTCTCGTCCATATAGGCGGTGAGGGACTCCTCCGTGATCTCCACGAGGATGTCCTCATCTCCGATCTCCGTCTGGCAGGACAGGCGGGAGTACGGGCGCACGTCGAAGCCCATGTCCAGCCGGTCCATCTCCTCGTCCGACTGCTCGGAGAGGGTCTCCAGGCCCTTGCGTATCCACACGTGACAGGTGGAGCAGGCGCAGACGCCGCCGCAGCTATGACCCACCTGGGCGCCGGCCTTCTCGGCGGCATCCAGGAGGGTGGTCCCCGATGTCACCTCCACGGCGAGGTCGTCCAGGGGGCTCTTGAAGTGGACCTTGGGCACGTCAGAACTCCTCGACCGAGTGGCCCGCGACGACCTTCGTCAGGGCCTGGTTCATCACCCGCTCGACGAAGGGCTTGGACAGCTCGTCGAGGGCGTGGATGGCTTCCTTCAACTGGTGGGAGTCGTTCCCCTTCGCCACCTCGCGCACCCGGGCCATGGCGGCCTCGATGGAGGCGCGCTCTCCCTCGGCCAGCAGGCCGCCGTTCTCACTGATCTGGCGCTCGGCCTCCATGAGGACGCGCTCGGCCTCGACGCGCTGCTCGCGGAGCTGGCGGGTCTGCACGTCCTCCTCCGCATGGTCGATGGAATCGAGCAGCATCTGCTCGATCTCCTCGTCGGTGAGGCCGTGGCTGGGCTTGACGGTGATGGACTGGGTGACGCCGGTGCTCTGCTCCTTCGCGGTGACGGCGAGGATGCCGTCCGCGTCCACCTGGAAGCGCACCTCCACCCGAGCCAGGCCGGCGGGCAGGGGAGGAATCCCCGAGAGGGTGAAGCGGGACAGGCTGCGGCAGTCCTCCACCAGCTCGCGCTCGCCTTGCAGCACGTGAACGTCCAGACCCGTCTGTCCATCCTTGAAGGTGGTGAAGACCTGGCCCGCGGCGGTGGGGATGGTGGAGTTGCGCGGGATGAGCTTCTCCACCAGCCCGCCCATCGTCTCCAGGCCCAGGGAGAGCGGAATCACATCCAGCAGCAGCACCTCGTCCTGCCGGTCCGCGTTGGTGAGCAGGTCCGCCTGGACGGCCGCCCCCAGCGCCACCACCTGGTCCGGATCGATGTCCCCGAGCGGCTCGCGGCCGAACAGCTCCGCCACGTAGCGGCGCACCGCGGGCACCCGGGTGGCGCCTCCCACGAGGATCACCCCGTCCAACTCCTCCGCCGTCACCCCCGCGTCCTTGAGGGCGCGGCGACACACCACCCCCGTCTTCTGGACGAAGGGACGGATCCACTCCTCGAAGTCCTCGCGGCGGATGACCTGCTGGTGGCCACTCACGGTGAGCTCCACCTCGGGGGCCTCGGTGAGGGACTCCTTGGCCCGGCGCGAGGCCGCCAGCACCTCGGCCACCACGGACGGAGCGGAGTCGGTGTGGCCCATGGCCTCCAGCACCCGTTGGGCGATGGCCCGATCGAAGTCGTCGCCTCCCAGGGCCGAGTCGCCGCCGGTGGACTTCACCTCGAAGACGCCCTCCACCAGCTTGAGGATGGAGACGTCGAAGGTTCCGCCGCCCAGATCGTACACCGCGAAGGTGCCCTGGCTGCCCTTGTCCAGACCGTAGGCCAGCGCCGCCGCGGTGGGCTCGTTGAGCAGGCGCAGCACCTCCAGGCCCGCCAGCCGGCCCGCGTCCTTGGTGGCCTGCCGCTGGGCGTCGTCGAAGTAGGCCGGCACGGTGATGACGGCCTGCTCCACCTTGGCGGAGAAGTGCGTCTCGGCGCGGCGCTTGAGGGCGCGGAGGATCTCCCCGGACACCTCGATGGGCGTCACCGGCTGGCCCCCGGCCACCTCGAAGCGCACCACCTTCCCGCCGGTGCTCGCGAACTTGTAGGCCCCCAGCTTGCGCGTCTCCGCGTCCTCCGGGCTGCGCCCCATGAAGCGCTTGACCGAGACGATGGTGTCCGTCGGGTGCTCGGCCGCCAGCCGCTTCGCCCGTGCCCCCACCACCACGCCTCCATCCTTCCCGTAATGGACCACCGAGGGCAGCAGGTAGCGCTCCCCCTCGTCCGTCACCAGGCAGCGCGGCTTGCCCTGAATCACGCTCGCCACCAGCGAGTTCGTGGTTCCCAGGTCGATTCCCACCGCGTGCCCCTTGGGCTTGAGGGGATCATGAATCTGCAGGTAGCCGTTCTTGCTCACGACAGCGCCTCCTCCTCGAATGCCTCCACCTGCTCGAGGAAGCGCGTGAAGTACCGCACCCGCCCCAGCGCGTGCGACGCCTTTTTCACCGCTGCCTCGTCGGACGGCGACCGCTCCAGCGAGCGCAGCATGTCCACGGCCTCGGTCAGCGCCGCCTTGCGTCGCGCCTCCACGTCCGTGGCCATCTTCCGCGCCTGCTCCAGGTCCTTCGCCGCCATGGCGTCCTCGAGCGACTCGCGCAGATCCAGCACCTCCTCGAGGAACTCGAAGGGCATGTCCTTCTGCGTCCCGGTGTCCTCCCGCTCCAGGTCCACCCCGTACATCTTCAGCAGGTAGAAGGCCCTCCGCGTCGGCTCCCGCAACGTCTTGTAGGCCTCGTTGAGCGCCGTCGTCTGCTCCAGCGACAGCCTCCGCTCCTTCGCCTCCGCCTGCGCGAAGCGGTCCGGGTGCAGCCGCAGCGACAGCTCCCGGAATTGCTTCTCCAGCGCCGGCACGTCCACGTCGTATGCCAGCGGCAGGTCGAAGATGGCGAAGTGGCTCGTCCCCGCCGGGCGCTCCGCGATCTTCCCGCAGGTCGGGCAGAACGGGCTCCCGCTCGTGTCAGTCTCGCAGTTCCAGCATTTCACGGGTGTGTCCCCTCTCCTTGGGGGATGACGACGAAGGGCTCGGCCTTTGCCGAGCCCCCCGGTGCGATTCTCTCTGGGGATGTACGGGGTCGATCCTGGGTTCCAGGCACCCTCACCCCGTCCCTCTCCCGGAGGGAGAGGGGAGGGGACTCAGATGGAGAAGCTCTCTCCGCAGCCGCAGGAGCCCTTCACGTTGGGGTTGTTCAGCTTGAACCCCGACGCCATCAGCGTCTCCTCGTACACGACCTCCGTGCCGATGAGGTACAGGTAGCTCTTCGCGTCCACGAAGAGGCGCACCCCGTCTCGCTCGAAGATCTTGTCCTTCTCGCGCGGCTTCTCCGCCCACTCCATCGCGTAGGCCAGCCCCGAGCACCCTCCGCCACGCACCGCCAGCCGCAGCCCCGCCTCCGGCGTCTGCCGCTCGTCCAGCAGCTTGCGCAGTTGCTTCACCGCGCTGTCGTGCAGCGTGATGCCCCGCGCCGCCGGCTTCGCGGGGGCCGCGACAGGCGTCGTCTGCGTCGCGCTCGTCTGGCTGTTCGCCTGCTCGTTCATCACGCGCTCCTTCCTTCGCTCGCTCCGACCTCCGCCCTCGAGAGGCTCAGGCCTGCTCCTGGCGGGCCTGGCGCTTCTTCTTGAAGTCGTCGATCGCCGCCTTGATTGCGTCCTCGGCCAGCACCGAGCAGTGGATCTTCACCGGCGGCAGCGCCAGCTCGCGGGCCACGTCCTTGTTGGAGATGGTCATCGCCTGGTCCACCGTCTTGCCCTTCACCCACTCGGTCACCAGCGAGCTGGACGCAATGGCCGAGCCACACCCGAAGGTCTTGAACTTCGCGTCCTCGATCACCCCCTCGTCGGTGATCTTGAGCTGCAGCCGCATCACGTCGCCGCACGCCGGAGCCCCCACCAGGCCGGTCCCCACGTTGGGATCCGACTTGTCGAGCGTGCCGACGTTGCGGGGGTTCTCGTAGTGATCGATGACTTTGTCGCTGTAGGCCATGGGAACTCCTTGATGAACCCTTGTCACCGGACCTCTTCACCGGCAACCGCGCCGGTCCGCGAGGCCCGCCTGCCCGCCGGGCGGGGGAGGGCAGGGGACGGTGCTAGTGCGCCGTCCACTCGATGCTCTTGAGGTCGATGCCTTCCTTCGCCATCTCGTAGAGGGGGCTCATGTCGCGCAGGCGCGACACCTTCTCCACCATGAGGTTGATGACGTAGTCCACCTCTTCCTCGGTGTTGAAGCGGCCGAGGCCGAAGCGGATGGAGCTGTGCGCCATGTCCTCCTCCACCCCGCAGGCGCGCAGCACGTACGAGGGCTCCAGCGAGGCCGAGGTGCAGGCGCTGCCCGACGACACGGCCACGTCCTTGATGGCCATCATCAGCGCCTCGCCCTCCACGTAGGCGAAGGAGAGGTTGAGGTTGCCCGGCAGCCGGTGCTCCTTCGCGCCGTTCACCGTCACCATGTCCAGCTTGTCCATGATGCCCTTGCGCAGCTTCTCGCGCAGGCGCAGCAGGCGCGCGGACTCGTCCGCCATCTCCTGCCGGGCCAGCTCCGCCGCCTTGCCGAAGCCGACGATGGCCGCCACGTTCAGCGTGCCCGAGCGCATCCCCCGCTCATGGCCTCCGCCGTCGATGATGGGGGCGATGCGCACCCGCGGCTTGCGGCGCACGTACAGCGCGCCCCCGCCCTTGGGCCCATACATCTTGTGCGAGGTGATGGAGGCCAGATCCACCTTCATCTCCTCCACGTTGAACGGC
>QKJM01000568.1 GCA_003249315.1 Archangium sp. | reverse complement strand
GAGGCTCGCCCACCTGGCTCCCCTCCATGACGAGGCTCACCAGATGTAGCGGAGAGGGCTTGTCGCACCCACTGGACATGCTCACGGTTCGACGTGAGCCCGGAACCCCGTCCAGGAGCAACGCCATGAAGCCACCAGGCAGCCCCTCGCACCTCACCTACGACATCGTCATCCGTCAGGGGCGCGTGATGGACCCGGAGACGAACCTCGACAGCGTCTTGAACATCGGCATCAAGGACGGGAAGATCCTCGCCATCACCGACGCCGAGCTCGCCGGAAGAGAGACCCTCGATGCGCGCGGCCTGGTCGTGGCTCCGGGGTTCATCGACACGCACTTTCACGCCGTGGACCGCTTCGCCACCAGGCTCGCCTTGCGAGACGGCGTGACCACGGGAATGGACCTGGAGCTGGGCTCCCTGCACGTCAAGGCCTGGTACGACAAGAAGGAGAAGGAGGGATGGCAGGTCAACTACGGGACGACCGCCAGCCTGAACTTCACTCGCATGCTGGTGCATGACTCGGAGATCACCCTCGACGAGCCTCTCGATTTCTCGAATGCCCCCGAGGCCCTCAACGCGTCCGCGGCGGACGGGGTGCAGGGCTGGTCGGTATCGCGGAGCAACCTCGAGCAGATGAACCAGATTTCGAGGCACCTCGATGAAGAACTCCGCCAGGGCGCGCTGGGGGTGGGCGTGGGCGCGGCCTACATGGCGCGCGGCATGAGCAGCTACGAGCTCTTCGAGGCGCAGCGCGCCGCGGCGCGCTACGGCAGACTCACCGCGGTCCATACGCGCTATCACCTCAGCAACCAGACTCCGACGGAGGCCCCCATCGCGTTCGACGAGGTGTTCGCCAACGCGGTCCTCCTGGATGCGCCCCTCTTGATGGCCCACGACAATGACTATGGCTGGTGGGAAATCGAGGAGAAGCTCCAGATGGCTCGCAAGAAGGGGCTGAACATGTGGAGCGAGTACTACCCGTACGACGCCGGCTCGACCCCGGTGAGCGCCGACTTCCTGCGCCCGGAGCTGTGGGAGGAGACCTACGGGAACAAGTACGAGGAGACCCTCTATGATCCGCGGGCGGACAGGTTCCTGGACAAGGCAGCGTATGAGGCCTTGAAGGCAAGGGACCCGGGCCAGGTCATCGTCGTGTTCATGCCGCAGCGGAAGCAGTGGATGACCCACTGGCTGACGATTCCCGAGATGGCCGTGGCCTCCGACGCGATGGCGGGCGTAGGCACCGACGGCAAGCTGCTCCCCTGGGACGCCGAGTACTCGAAGTACTCGGGGCATCCGCGGACGGCGGGGTGCTTCGCCAAGGTCCTGCGTCTCGGCAGGGAGCAGGGCGTGTCGCTGATGCTGACGCTCGCACAGATGAGCTACTGGCCGGCCAGACATCTTGGCGATGCGGGGCTGACCTCCATGCAGGAGCGGGGACGCGTGCAGGTGGGCAAGGTCGCCGATCTGACCCTGTTCGACCCAGCGACCGTGACGGACAGATCGACGTACAAGGCGGGAGAGAATGGCTTGCCCTCGACGGGGATTCCCCATGTCATCGTCAACGGCACGCTCGTCGTGAAGGACTCCGAGGTCCTCCCGGTGTATCCCGGACAGCCCATCCGCTACCCCGTGGAGGAGAAGGGGCGCTATGAGGAGCTGAGCCAGAACAAGTGGCTGAGCGAGCACACCGTGTCCGCGCTGCCTGTTCCGCACTCCGATGACACGGGTGCGGCCAGGTGCTGTGACTGATGTGGCTCGGGAGCTCCGGCGGACGCGGCGGGAGGACTCAGGCCTCCGGCGGCCGCACCACCATGACGGGGCGACTGGCGTGCGTCGTCACATACCGCGCCACCGAGCCCATCAACGCCTCCGTCAATCCGGAGCGCCCGTGGGTGCCCAGGCAGATGACATCCACGTCCAGGCGCTCGGCGGTATGCAGCAGCGTGGCGGCCACGTCCTCACCCGACAGCACCTTCACCTCCACCATGCGGCTCTGCGTACGCGCCTCCGCGGGTACGAGCTGCCGCAACCGCTGATTCAGCTCGCGCTCCTGCTCCGGCGCCATCCGGGGCTCGCCCACGTGTACCAGGTGTACCGTCCCTCCGCCCCGCATCAGCGAGAAGGCATAGGGGATGGCCCGGTTTCCAGCCTCGGAGAAGTCCGTGGCCACCAGCACCGAGCGCAGCGTGGGGATGTGCTGCTGCACTCCGCGCGCGCCCTCCATCACCGGCACGCTGGCCACCGACATCTTCGCCAGCCGCATCGCGTGGTGCGACACGCTCCACAGCTTGCCCAGGGCCCGGCGGTGGTGCGTCCCCACCACCAGGATGTCCGCCTGCTCCTCGGCGGCCAGCGCCACCAGGTGGTCGGCGATGCGCCCCACGCCCAGCTCCAGCCGCACCCGTACTGGCCGCCCCCCTTCCTCCAAGGACTCCACCAGCGTGTGGACTTCGTGCTCCAGCGCGTTCTTCAGCTCCGGCGTCACGTCCTGGAAGGCCAGGGGGTGGGGCAGCCCCATCCGCTGGTACTCCTCATGAGGCCAGTAGATGCGGCCCGCCACCACTTCCACAGGGCCGTGCCGCCGCAGGCCCTTCACCCACTCGCGAGCGGCCTCGAAGGGCAACGAGCGGTCCACTCCCAGCATCACCTTCAGCGGGCGCTCACCCTTCACCCACGCCTCGAAGGGCGCCACGTCCCGCACCACCAGCATCGGCACCGGAAGCAACTGCGCCAGCCGATCCACCGTGCCCCCCAGCCCCAGGAAGGGCGAGGCGCTGGTGGGCGCCGCCGTCACCACCAGCGTCGCCCCCTTCTCCTCCGCCAGCCGCGCCAGGCTCTCGGCCGGCTCCCCCTGGACGAGCTGGTGGCTCACCCGCGCGCCCAGCTTCTCCAGCCGCTGCACCTCGTCCTTCAGTGCCGCCAGCGCCGTCTCCTCCAGTTGCTGGCCGAAGGCCTTCACCAGGTCCGGCGACAGCACGTGTACCAGGAAGAGCGGCGTGTCCAGCCGCCGCGCGAGCTCGGCCGCCGCGGTGGCCGCATTCTGCGCGGCATCCGAAAAGTGCGTGGCACAGAGGATGGTCATGACTGCTCCCGTTCGAGGGCTCCCCTGGAGCCCGGTTCCGCCGGCCTACATATCATTTCTCGTGCCAGCCCCCTGGTCCTTCGCGGACACGGGGCGCAGCACCTGCTCGGCGCGCACCTCGTGGGCGAGCGGCTCGCCCTGCTCGAAGGCCCGCACGCTCTCCAGCGTCGTCTCGGCGATACGGGCCAGGGCCTCGCGGGTGAGGAAGGCCTGGTGCGAGGTGACGAGCACGTTGGGGAAGGTGAGCAACCGTGCCAGCACATCGTCCTGGAGCACCTGGCCGGACAAGTCCCGGAAGAAGATGCCCTCCTCCTCCTCGTACACGTCCAGGCCCGCGGCCCCCACGTGCTGGGACTTGAGCGCGTCGATGAGGGCCCGGCTGTCCACCAGGGCCCCACGGCCGGTGTTGATGAGCATCACCCCGCGCTTCATCCTCGCCAGCGCGTCCGCGTCCACCAGATGGTGCGTCTGGGGAGTAAGGGGCACGTGCAGCGAGAGGATGTCCGACTCGCGGTAGAGCAGGTCCAACGAGACGTAGCGCACCCCCGTCTCCAGCTCGAGGTTGGTGTCCGGCACTGCGTCGTAGCAGAGCACCCTGCAGCCGAAGCCGCGGAAGATGTGGGCCGCGGCCCGGCCGATGCGCCCGGTGCCCACCAGGCCCACCGTCTTGCCGTGAAGATCGAACCCCACCAGTCCCTCGAGGGAGAAGTTCCAGTCGCGCACGCGCGCGTAGGCCTGATGGATGCGGCGGTTGAGGGCGAGCACCAGGGCCACCGCGTACTCGGCCACCGCGAAGGGGGAGTATTCGGGCACGCGCGTCACCGAGAGGCCCAGCCGCGCGGCGGCCTCCAGGTCCACGTGGTTGTAGCCGGCCGAGCGCAGGGCCACCAGACGCACGCCCTCGCCATGGAGCAACTCGAGAGCCTCGGCGTCCAGTCGGTCGTTGACGAAGGAGCACACGGCCGGGAAGGCCGCCGCGAGGCGGGCCGTCTGGGCGGTGAGGCGGGGCTCGAAGAAGGTGAGCATGTGGCCGAAGCGCGCGTTGGCGGCCTCCAGCGCATCGCGGTCATACTGCCGGGCATCGAATACGGCCAGTCGCATGGGCGGGTGCTCCTCCGGACAGGGGCTCTTGCAACCAGCGCTCCGGGCCCGCGCCCTCGGGCTCCAACGTAAAAGCTGCGCACCCCGGGAAGGGCGCCGCAAAGCCTGCACGCCTGGTACGAGGGCACACGAGAGAGCAGACATGGCCCCCGGCTTGCGAGTCCTGGGGGAGGACCCCGACTCCCCGGGGCATCCCTACCTTCACCGAGAAGGACACAGGAGTCTCGCCATGTTCCGCTGCCCCGCCTGTGGTGCTTTCAATCGCGTCCCCTACCCTCCGCCTCCGGGACGACCCGAGTGTGGTCGCTGCCACGAGGCGCTGGACCTGTCGGGCCACCCCCAGGAGGTGGACGGGCAGGCGCTGTGGCGAGCGGTGGAGGCCTCGCCCGTGCCGGTGCTGCTGGATTTGTGGGCGCCCTGGTGCATGCCGTGCCGGGTGGCGGCCCCGGAGCTCGAGGCGGTGGGCCGGGAGCAGGCGGGCCGGCTGCTCGTCCTCAAGCTGAACACGGAGCTGCACCAGGAGCCGGCGGCCCGGCTGGGCGTGCGTGGCATTCCCACCTTCATCGTCTTCTTCGGGGGCCGCGAGGTGGCGCGGCGCAGCGGGCTGATGCCCCGGGACGAGCTGGCGCGCTGGACACTGGCGGCGGCCCAGGGCAGCGGGCCAAGAGCCTCGGTGTGAGGAGATGATGGAGGCGGCGCTCCTCACGGACCTCTACGAGCTGACGATGGCGGACGCCTACCTCGTGGAGGGGATGAGGGAGGAGGCGGCCTTCAGCCTCTTCGTGCGCCGGCTGCCCGCGCGTCGCAACTTCCTGCTGGCATGCGGGCTGGAGGACGCGCTCACGTACCTGGAGACGGTGCGCTTCTCCCCGGAGGCGCTGGCCTGGCTGGAGTCGCTGGGACTCTTCTCCCGGGAGCTGCTGGACTGGCTGGAGCGCTTCCGCTTCCGCGGGGACGTCTACGCGATGCCCGAGGGCACGCCCGTCTTCGGGGAGGAGCCGCTGCTGGAGGTGGTGGCGTCGCTGCCGGAGGCGCAGTTGGTGGAGACGTACCTCATCAACCAGATGCACCTGCAGACGCTGGCGGCCAGCAAGGCGGTGCGGGTGGTGGAGGCGGCGCGGGGGAGACGGGTGGTGGACTTCGGGGTGAGGCGGATGCACGGGATGGACGCGGGGGTGAAGGTGGCGCGGGCCGCGTACGTGGCGGGGGTGGAGTCCACCTCCAACCTGCTGGCGGGGTGGCGCCATGGCATTCCGGTGACGGGCACCATGGCGCACAGCTACGTGCAGGCGCACGACGACGAGATGGAGGCCTTCCGGGCGTACGCGCACCGCTTTCCGGAGACGGTGCTGCTGGTGGACACCTACGACACGCTGGAGGGGGTGCGGAAGGTGGTGCGGCTGGCGCGCGAGCTGGGGCCGGACTTCCGGGTGCGGGCGGTGCGGCTGGACTCGGGAGACCTGGTGGCGCTGGCGCGCGCGGCTCGAGAGGAGCTGGACGCGGCGGGGCTGGAGCGGGTGCGGCTCTTCGCCAGCGGGGGGCTGGACGAGGACGAGGTGGCGCGGCTGCTGGAGCATGGCGCGCCGATTGATGGCTTCGGGGTGGGGACGGCGATGGGGGTGTCGGCGGACGCGCCGTACCTGGACATGGCCTACAAGCTGGTGGCGTACGCGGGGAAGGGGCGGCTGAAGCTGTCCACGGGGAAGGTGCTGCTGCCGGAGCGCAAGCAGGTGTTCCGCCAGGAGGAGGACGGGGTGGCGAGGTGGGACGTACTGGCGCGGCACGACGAGGAGCACCCGGGCCGGCCGCTGCTGCGCAAGGTGATGGAGGGGGGACGGAGGCTGGAGGGCGCGACGCCGGAGCTGAAGGCGGTGCGGGCCCATGCGCGGGAGGAGCTGGCGCGCCTGCCAGCGGAGCTGCGGAGGCTGGAGCGGGCCGAGCCGCCCTATCGGGTGGAGGTGAGCGCCGCGCTGGAGGAGGAGCGGAGACGACTGGCCGCGGTGCTGGCCGCGGAGCAGAAAGTGCCGTGAAGCGGGCCAAGGAGGAGCGACGATGAGGATGCGATTCCGGAACCGGGAAGAGGCGGGGCGGATGCTGGCCGAGCGACTGGGCCACCTGAGAGGGGAGAGCCCGGTCGTGCTGGGACTGCCGCGAGGCGGGGTGCCGGTGGCGTACGAGGTGGCGAGAGCGCTGGGAGCACCGCTGGAGGTGCTGGTGGCGCGCAAGCTGGGGGTGCCCTGGCACCCGGAGCTGGGGATGGGGGCGATCGCCGAGGGCGGGGCGACGTATGTGAACGCGGACATCATCCGCTACACGGACGTGACGGACGAGGACGTGCGGGCGGTGGCGGAGGAGGAGCTGAAGGAGCTGGAGAGGAGGGTGCGGCAGTACCGGGGGAGCCGGCCGTTGCCGGAGCTGCAAGGGCGGACGGCGGTAGTGGTGGACGACGGGATGGCGACGGGAGGGACGGCTCGAGCGGCGGCACGCGCGGTGAAGGAGCACGGGCCGAAGCGGCTGGTCCTGGCGGTGCCGGTGGCGGCCTCGGAGACGGCGCGTGCGCTGCGACGCGAGGAGGTGGATGAGGTGGTGACGGTGGAGGAGCCGACGATGCTGGGGGCGGTGGGGGCCTGGTACGAGGACTTCCACCAGGTGGACGACGAGGAGGTACTGGCGCTGCTGGCGGAGGCGCACAACCTGGGAGTCGCGCCGGCACCGTAGCCCCGCTACCCGCAAAACGCGAAGCGGGCACCCACGCGAACGCGGGTACCCGCTCCTCTTCCAGCGTGTGCCGCTGCCGATACGACTAGCCGCGGGTGTTCTGGATGATGGACTTGCTCATGTCGTGCAGCGTCTGGAGGATGTTGCTCATGAGCTGGCTGATGCGGGCCGTGCGCTGCATGGCGGCCTGCATCGCCATCTCCTTCTGCTGCTCGGGAGGAAGCTGCTTGAAGAGGTCGGCAGCCTGGCCGCCCATGTTGTCACGGATGAACTGCTCCGGGTTGGTGGCGCCCAGGTTCACGCCGCCCGCCGCGTTGGACACCGGGGTGTTACCGGCGCCGCCGATCCCCACGCCACCGCCCGTGGCCGTCGGAGCACCCGGAGCGCCGATGTTCGCCGCCGTGGGGGCCTTGATGCCCAGCATCTTGCCGATCTCGCCGAACAGGGTCTGCTTGGCGGCGTCGAAGCCGGACTTGAAGAAGCTGCCCGCGGTCTTCGACAGCGTCTGGGTGACGTTGCTGATGACCGACTTGGCGATGCCACCGAGGTTCAGGGAAGGAAGGCGGAAAGAGCTGGTGATGCCAGAAAGCAGGGACATGGTCGTTGCTCCGTTGAGTGGGCGGCTCCAGCGCCGCCGAGCTTACAAACTGATTATCGCGGGGGCCTCGCCGGAGTTTCCTCCGGAATTTTCCCCCCGATTTTTTTTCCGCCGGGTCCCCGGTCCCAGACCCCGTCCCTGGTGTCCCCTCCCCCTCCCCTGGTGTCTCCCCTGGTGTCCCTCCCAGGTGTCCTCCTCCCTCCTCCCAGGTGTCTCCTCCCAGGTGTCAGAGGATTCGTCCCCCTGAGGATTCGTCCCTCCCCTGATGTCCCTCCCCTGATGTCAGAGGATTCGTCCCCCTGTCCCGTCCCCTGGTTTCCGTCCCCTGGTGTCCGAAGATTCGTCCCCCTCCCCCCCCTCCCAGGTGTCCTCCCAGGTGTCAGAGGATTCGTCCCGTCCCCGGTGTCGGTGTCGGTGTCCGGTGTCGGTGTCCGGTGTCAAAGAACTCGAGCAACGAGACCCGGCACGACTCGAGGAGGGAAGGAGAAGAGGGGGAAGTGCGCCGAGAAGTCCCCCCGCCTCCAGCGAGCCGCAGCCTCTCGAAATGCCGAGACGAAGGCACGGTACTGCTCGCGCAACTCCCT
>QKJM01000257.1 GCA_003249315.1 Archangium sp. | reverse complement strand
ACGAAGCAGCGCCGGGCTCCCCTCGTGGGGGAGATGCGATCCCCCTATTGACGTCCCCCTCCCGGACGTTAGGCTGCCCCGCTTTTTTGTGTCACTTCTGGAGGTCGTCCTTGTTGGAGTTCGCACTCATCCTCGTCTCGCTGGGCTTCGTCATCACGCTCGCCCTGCTGCTCTTCGGCTCGAAACAGGCCGCCGTCGCCGCCCCGTCCGCGAAGGGCGAGTTGGAGGCCGAGGCCAAGGCGCGCGGCCGTGCGGAGGCTGAGCTGGAGCGCAAGCGCAAGGAGATGGATGAGCAGCGCACGCAGCTCCAGGAGGTGAAGGAGCAGCTCAAGCAGGCCAAGCGCAAGCTGTACGAGCAGAAGGAGGCCGAGAAGGGCGAGAAGGATCTGGCCAAGGCCCGCGCCGAGCAGGAGCGCTCCGCCACCGTGCAGCTCGAGGTGGCCCGCGGGGAGCTGGCCCAGAACCAGGCCGAGGTCGAGCGGCTGCGGTCCGAGCTGGAGATGATGAAGACCCGCCGTGGCGCCCCGCCCGCCGCCGCCCCGGCCCCCGCCGCACCTGCCGCACCCGCCGAGGCCCCCGCCCAGCAACCGGCCGAGGCCCCTGCCGCCGCCGCCCCCGCCGAGAAGGCTCCGGAGAAGGCCCCTCGCCGCTACCGCGAGCTGAGTGACGCCGATCGCGAGAAGATGGAGCGGCTGGAGCACGTCGCGAACAAGGAGCGCAGCCGCGCCAGCGACTTCGAGCGCGAGCTCAAGCGCGTCAAGAGCCGCGCCGACAGCCAGCAGCGCATCTTCTCCGCCAGCAAGAACGAGCTGGAGCTGGTGAAGGACAAGTACAAGGCCCTGGAGAAGCGCCTCAACCGCACCCTGCTGGAGCGGGATCTGCTGCGCCGGGCCATCAAGGATCTGGAGAAGAAGACCGGCATGCTCGCCGAGCGCACCGAGCTCACCCCGGACGAGATGGCCGCCAGCGATCAGAAGGTGGAGGAGACCGCCCAGGCTCGCGCCGCCGCCGAGCAGGCCTCCGCCGCCGCCGAGCAGGCCTCCGCCGCCGCCGAGCAGCCCGCTCCCGAGGCCGAGCAGAAGCCCGAGGCCGAGCAGAAGCCCGAGGCCGAGCAGAAGCCCGAGGCCTCCGCCTAGGGGGTTCCCTCCTGCGTCAATCCCCTCTCCCTCTGGGAGAGGGTCAGGGTGAGGGATTTCTCTCCCGTATGCACGGTGCCGGACTCCAGCGTCACTGAGCCTCGCCGCAATCCCTCACCCCCCGCCCTCTCCCAGAGGGAGAGGGAGCATGCGCAACCCGATAAACCTCAGTCCAGCGGGACCGGCGTGTACAGGAGGAGATCGCTCAGCGTCGCCTTCAGGAAACCGTCGTCCTCCACGCCCCCCGCGATGAGCACCGAGCCATCCTCCAGCACCGTGCAGGTGTGCTGGTAACGCCCTCGCTCCAGCAACGGCAGCCCCAGCATCCCCGGCGCTCCCCCCTCCAGGCCCGGGAAGAGCAGCTCCCCCTGGGGGGAACTCGCGAGCCCCAGCCCATCGGAGCTCAGCCCCCCCACCGTCAGCACCCGGCCATCCGGCAGCGACACCGCACACGGCTCGCTCCGGGCGAAGATCTGCGGCCCCTCCTCCACCCGCACCGTCCCCCCCCGGGACACCTGCTCCGAGGAGGCCAGCATGCGCCGCGAGCGCTCCACGCCGTCGGGCGAGTCATAGCCCCCCACCAGCAGGAACCGCTCCGGCCCACCAAACGACGCCAGCGCCGCGTCGCGACGGGGCTCGCTCAGCCGCCCCTCCGAGTTCACCAGACTGAAGTCGCTCCCGTCGTAGCGGAAGAGGAGCACCTCCGGCCTCAACTGAGACCCGTCCGAGCCTCCCACCACCGCGAGACCCTGGCCTCCCTGCACCGGAATCACCCCCATCCCCACCCGCGGCACCGGAGTGCCCACGACGAACGTCCGACCACTCCCGGACTCATAGCCCTCGGCGTACCGCGCCACTGCCCCACCCGCCTCCCCCCCCCCACCAGCAGCACCCGCCCTCCCTCGTCCAGGGCCGCCGCGTGGTGGCTGCGCGCCATGGACATCTCCACCTCCGCGTACGTCCGCTCCGTCACGTCCAGCAGCAGCGCCTGGCTCAAGGGCGTGAGGCCCTCGGGGGAGTCCATCTCGCCACCCGCCAGAAACACCTTCCCGTCCGGCAGCCGCGTCGCCGTGTGGAAGGCGCGCGGCGCGCTCCGCCCCTGCACCTCCAGCGCCGGCAGTGGCTCCAGCGTGCCCGTCGCCGGATCGAACAGCTCCGTCGACGACAGCACGGTGCGCGCCCCGTTCAAGTCCAGCTCATAGCCCCCGGCCAGCAGCACCCGCCCGTCCGCCAGCAGCGTCGCGGTGTGCCCCGCTCTCGGCGTGCCGAGCTGGAGACACCCGTCCTGCGCGTTCCCCGGCGACGCGTACTCCCCCACCCGCCGCAGGGCGACCGGCACCATCGGCCGTCCGTCGCCCGCCGACTCCGGCACGTCGAAGGGGTGCGAGCGCCCCACCGACACCACCCGTCCCCCCGCCCCGGGAAGCGCCGTATACCCCCGCACCTCCAGCACCCGCCCCCGCCCGGCCGGCACGTCGGGCACTCCCTCCGCCCCCCGCTCCACCGGCACGTAGCGCTCCACCGGCGCCAGTCCCTCGCCAGTAAGACGGAAGCGCAGGTAGTGGACCCCCTCCAGCGGCGGCGTGCCCATACAGGAGCCGGTGAGGAGCCGGACCTCGTAGCGGGCCTCCCCCGGCGCGCACGCGGAGCCCAGCACCAGCGCGGCCACCGTGGTCAGCACCCGCCCTACCCCTCCGTCCCAGCCCCTCCTGGCCACCGGCCGTACGCTGCCCTGCCCCCGGCCTCGACCGGCGGGCGTGCGCCGCCCGCTGCTGCTCCGCACCATGGCGCTCCTCTTTGTTGATTCCAGCCCCGGCCCAGGGCAAAGACCGCTTGCGCTCGGCCCTTGGCGAGCGTAGCGATGCCCTCTGGCCACGGTCAATGCGGCTCACCCCTGTCCCCTATTGATGAAGCTCTCGCTCGCCACCCGCATCTTCCTGGGCTACGCGGTCGTGCTCGTCACCTTCGGCGCGGTGTCCCTCTTCAGCGTGGCCGAGCTGCACCGCAACCAGCAGGAGATCCGCCTGGTGAGCCAGGGCTACCTGCAGCTCTCCCAGGAAGCGGCCGCGCTCGACTCCTTCCACAGCAACCAGGAGAAGGACACCGAGCGGCTGCTGGAGGAGGACAGCGCGGAGACTCGGCGGGCCCTCATCCGACTCGCCCGGCTGTACTACCCGTCGCTGATGGTCCAGAAGCTCGAGGCCGCGAAGGCCCGGGCCCAGGAGGTGCGCGAGCTGGCCCCCGCCCGCGAGGTGGCCTTCGTGCAGGAGCTGGAGTCCCGCTTCGGCGAGCTGGCCCACCGCTACCAGGACTACGGGCGCGCGGCGGAGGCCCTCTATGCCTTGCTGGCCACCGAGTCGCCCGGCCCGGAGGTGCTGGCCAGCACCACCGTCGAGCTGCGCCAGCAGGAGGCCGCCATCGGCCGGGACATCCGCTTCCTCCGCGCCGCCCTCGGCAACCGCATCCGCGAGCGCGTGGACGGAGCCGAGGAGCGCGAACGCCGCACCGGCCTGGCCATCATCACCCTCTCCGTGCTGGCCATCGGCGTGGGCCTGGCCGCCACCGCCCTCTCCGCCCGCACGCTGCGCCCGGTTCGCACCCTCATCGAGGGCGTCTCCCGCATCGGCCGCGGCGACTACAGCGCCAAGCTGGGCGTGCGCGGCGACGACGAGGTGGCCGTGCTCGCCCGTGAGTTCGACGCCATGGCCCGCTCCCTCCAGGCGCGCGAGGCCCAGCTCAAGGCCCAGGCCGAGGCCCTCATGCGCGCCGAGCAGCTCGCCGCCGTGGGCCGCATCTCCGCGCAGATCTCCCACGAGGTGCGCAACCCCCTCTCCTCCATCGGTCTCAACGTGGAGCTGCTCCAGGACGCCCTCGCCCTCGCCCACTTCGATGACCCGCGCGAGGCCCGCGAGGCGCACGAGCTGCTCGCCGCCGTCACCCGCGAGGTGGACCGACTCACCGAGGTGACGGAGCAGTACCTCCGCATGGCCCGCCCCCAGCGGCCCAGCCTGGAGCCCACGGAGATCACCGAGGTGCTCACCAGCGTCCTGGACTTCTCTCGCGAGGAGCTGGAGCGCGCCGGCGTGCAGGTGGTGCGCGACTTCGCCCCCGACACCCCGGAGGTCGTCGCCGACGAGGGCCAGCTCCGCCAGGTCTTCCTCAACCTCCTGCGCAACGCCCGCGAGGCCATGCCCGACGGAGGCCGCCTCACCGTCGCCACCCGCTACGACGAGCACGAGGTGGAGGTCTCCCTCCAGGACACCGGGCGCGGCATGTCCGAGGCCGTCCGCGCCCGCATCTTCGAGCCCTTCTTCTCCACCAAGGAGGACGGCACGGGGCTCGGCCTCGCCGTCTGCCAGCAGATCCTCAAGGCCCACGGCGGCTCGCTCTCCTGTCAGAGCGAGGCCGGCCAGGGCACCACCTTCACCGTCAGGCTTTCCCGCGCATGAGCTTCACCTACCACCGCGACGAGCTGCCCTCCGGCCTGCGCGTCGTCACCATCGAGACGCCCCACCTGCACACCGCCCTGCTCGCGGTGTACGTGCGCACCGGCAGTCGCCACGAGACGGCCGCCAGCAACGGCGTCAGCCACTTCCTCGAGCACCTCTTCTTCCGCGGCAGCGAGGGCTTCCCCGACACCGTCCGCATGAACGCCGCCGTGGAGGAGGTGGGTGGCAACCTCAACGGCGTCACCACGAGGGATCACGGCTACTACTACACGCCCCTCCACCCGGCCCACCTGGACGTGGGCATGGAGATCGTCGGGGACATGCTCACCCGCCCCAGGCTCACCGACATGGAGGTGGAGCGGCAGATCATCCTCGAGGAGATGCTCGACGAAGTGGACGAGCGGGGCCGGGACATCGACATCGACAACCTCTCCAAGCGGGTGCTCTTCCCCGAGCATCCCCTGGCCTTCAAGATCGCCGGCACACGGGAGTCCGTGTCGCGCCTCACGCTCGAGCAGGTGCGAGAGCACCTCGCGAGCCACTACGTGACGGGCAACCTGGTGGTGACGGCGGCGGGCCGGGTGAAGCGGGATGAGGTGCTCGCGCTGGTGGAGAAGCACTTCGCCCGGCTGCCCCGGGGCCCCGCCAGCACGGAGACCCCTCCCCCCCTCACCCCGGCCGGCCCCAGCTTCCACTTCATCAGCCACGACGAGTCCCAGACGGAGTTCCGCCTCAGCTTCCGCACCGTCCCCGAGCACCACGAGGACTGGCCCGCCCTCCAGCTCATCCGTCGCTTCCTCGACGACGGGCTGTCCTCCCGGCTGCCCTTCGAGATCGTCGAGAAGCGAGGGCTGGCCTACTCGGTACACGCCTCGCTGGAGGCCTTCCACGACACGGGCATCTTCGAGATCGAAGCCGCGAGCGCGCCGGACCGGGCCTCGAAGGTGGTGTCGGAGACGCTCCGGGTGCTGGGCGAGCTGTGCGGCCAGGAGGTGGGAGAGGAGGAGCTGATGCGAGCGAAGCGGCGGCACCGGATGCTGCTGGAGTTCTCCCAGGACGCGCCGGGAGAGCTGGCGGGGTGGTTCGGCGGCACGGAGCTGTTCCGCCGCCCCGAGTCCTTCAGCCAGCGGGCGGATCTGGTGGACGCCACCAGCGCGGCGAAGGTGCAAGAGGTGGCCCGGCGCTACTTCGCCCGCGACAACCTCACCGTGGTGGCCGTGGGCCAGCGCAAGGGCATCAAGGCCCTGGAGCGCGTGGCGCAGGAGGCCGAGGGGTTGCCCTCCTCCCAGGACTGAGCCGCCTCCGGGGACGACCTCGGGGCCGTGGCTCAGCCCCGAGAGAGGAGGCCGCGCTCGCGCAGCGCGGAGAGGATGCGCGCCACCCCGTCCCCCACCGTCTCCTCGTCCGTACGCACCACCACGTCGGGCGACTCGGGCGGCTCGTACGGATCCGAGATGCCGGTGAAGTGGGGGATCTCCCCCGCCAGGGCCTTCTTGTAGAGCCCCTTCACGTCGCGATCGATCAGCGACTCCAGACGGGCCTGCGCGTACACCTCGATGAAGGGGATGCTCGACTCGGCCGCCAGCCGGCGCAGCTCGTCGCGCGCGTCGCGGTACGGAGAGATGGCCGCGGTGATGACGGCCACCCGGTGTCTGGCGAGCAGCCGCGCCACGTAGCCGATGCGCCGGAGGTTCTCCTCGCGATCCGCCCGGGTGAAGCCCAGCCCCCGGGAGAGAAAGGTGCGCACCTCGTCACCATCGAGGATCTCCACCGAGCACACCGGCTCCAGCTCGCGGCGAACCGCCTTGGCGAGCGTGCTCTTGCCCGCGCCGGACATGCCCGTGAACCAAAGGATGAAGCCGGAGCCCCGCCCGGCTTCCCGTCTCTCGTATTCGATCACCGAGTCCTCACTCCCAGCTCTTCCCAAAGAACACGAAGTGGGAGCCCAGGCCCACCAGCACGCAGGCCAGTCCGCCTCGCAGGGTGCGCTCGGGCACCGACGAGGCCAGCCTCGCCCCCACCATCACTCCCGGTATCCCGCCCACCAGCACCCACGCAGCCAGCCCGAAGTCCACCCGCCCCGAGGCGAGCTGCGCCAGGGTGGCGGCGCTGGAGAGCGCCAGCGCATGCACCAGATCCGTGCCCACCAGCGACGACGCGGATAGAGGGAAGAGCACCGCGAGCACGCACAACAGCAGCGAGCCACTTCCAATGGAGGTCGTGCTCACCAGCAGGCCCACCATCACCCCCAGCAACACCGTCACCCAGGGCCGGGGAAAGTCCCTGCGCGCCACCCCGGGCCGCCACAGCAGCCGCACCAACGTGGACGCGCCCGCCAGCAGCAGCGCCAGCCCCACCGCCCGGGACAGCACCCCGTCCACCACGCCGGGCCCTAACAGGTTGAGCAACCCCACTCCCAGCAACGCCCCCGGAACGGAGCCGCACGCCAGCCAACGCACCGTGGGCCAGTGTACCTGCCCTCGCAGCGCGTAGATGCCACCACCGAAGAGCTTCATCACGCTGGCGATGAGCAGATCCGTCCCCACGGCAACCCCGGCGGGAATGCCCAGGAAGATGAGGCCCGGCGTGAGCAGGGCTCCGCCCCCGGTGGAGGTCATCCCTACCACCAGTCCACAGACGGCACCCAGCACGGCCAGCTCGATGTCCACCCCTGCCCCCCTTAGTTCGCCGGGCCGTTGATCATCCCAGCCCCCACCGTGGCGTTCGTCCCCTCGTCGATGAGGATGAAGCTGCCGGTGTGGCGGTTGCGCCGGTACTCGTCGAAGAAGAGCGGCACCGTCGTGCGCAGCGTCACCCGGCCGATCTCGTTCAGCTTCAACGCCTCGCAGTCCTCGTCGCGGTGCAACGAGTTCACGTCCAGCCGGTACTGAATCCCCTTCACCATCGCCCGGGCCGAGCGGGTGCTGTGCTTGAGGGCCAGCCGCGCACCGGGCCGCAGTCCCCCCTGCTCCGAGAGCCAGCACACCATGGCGTCGATGTCCTGCGACACCATGGGCGGATTGCCTGGCCGGCAGAGCATGTCCCCGCGGCTGATGTCCAGCTCGTCCTCGAGCGACACGTTCACCGACATGGGAGGGAACGCCTCCTCGCACCGCTTCCCCGCCAGCTCGAGCTCCCGGATGCGCGTGGTGAAGCCCGAGGGCAGCACCATCACCTCGTCCCCGGGACGCATCACCCCGCCCAGCAACTGCCCGGCATAGGCCCGATAGTCCGGGTGCTTCGCCGACATGGGGCGCAGCACATACTGCACCGGGAAGCGCAACTGGATGAGGTTGCGGTCCGAGGCGATGTGGACGTTCTCCAGGTGGTGCAGCAACACCGGCCCCTGGTACCAGGGCATCTTCTCCGAGCGCATCACCACGTTGTCGCCCTGGAGCGCCGAGATGGGGATGAAGGTGAGATCCGGCACCTCCAGCTTCATGGAGAACGCCCGGAACTCCTCCCGGATGGACTCGAAGACGGCCTCGTCGTAGTCGACCAGGTCCATCT
>QKJM01000072.1 GCA_003249315.1 Archangium sp. | reverse complement strand
GTGAGCAGCCCGCCGCCAGCCGCCGCGGTCACCATGCGGTGGTACTCGTCCTGGCTGGTGGTGATGTAGTGGCGGCCCACCTCTCCGGTGTGCTCGAAGATGCGACGCGAGATGTGGCGCCAGCTCTCGCGGAACAGCTCCATCACGCTGCGCTCCTGGGCGTGCGCGTGTACGAGCGTCGCGAGCAGCCGGTGGGCGGCGTGCGGGGTGCTGCCCGGGCTGTCCGGGGCGAGCAGCCACAGCAGTGACTCCAGCCGATCCAACGCGTGGCCAAGCTGCTCGAGGTGGTAGACGAGATCGATGTCCACCGCGTGCGCGTCCATGTGGCCCAGCACCGCCTGGACGACGGCGCGGCAGCTGGTGATGACCTCCGCGCAGGCCCTGCGCGCCCGCTCGAGCGCGTGCCCTTCCGCGCCCGCCCGCACGGCTGCTCGCAGCGCCTCGCACGTGCGCGGCAGGCGGATGAAGGGAGACTGTTGGAACTGCCCCGGAGGCATCCTCGCCAGCACGTCGCTCGCCAGGCCGCACGCGCTCGCGCGCAGGGCGAGCACCACCACCGCGTCTTCCACCGCGGGACGCAGCGGGGCGAAGGTGGGGGCTCGCAGCAGGGCGCAGAAGGTGGATACGTGCTCCTCGGACAGCTCGTCCAGCCAGGCCGCGCTCCCATCGTCTGGGAACAGACGCCACACCAGGTGCGCCAGCTCCCGCTCCTCCGGCGCGGTGGGCACCAGCCGCTGACAGAGCCGCGTCGCGGCGTCCCCCAGCAGTCCCCTCCCGGAGGACAGGCCCGGCTCGCTGAGCAGCCGCAGCGCGGAGGTCTCGGCCAGCACCGAGGCGAGCACCTCGCGCACGGCCTCTCGCCACGGGGGGACCTCGCCCAGCAGCTCCAGCAGCAGGCGCAGGCGCGCCGAGCCCATGGACTCGACCGGGGCCAGCCTCCCTCGCCGGCACGGCGTGGCGCCGCGCGTCTGGAGCCACCGGGCCAGCTCCTCCAGCCACTCCATGCGCTCCTCGAGTGTCCCCTCCGGCCGGGCCGAGTCCAGCAGGGCCCGTAGCTCGCGCAGTCTCTCCCTCGCCTCGGGCGTGCAGGAGTAGAGGCAGAGGAGCTGTTCCAACGTGGGTTTCAGAGAAGCCGCGGCGGGTTGGGGGACGGTGTGACCGATGCTCATGTCGAGATAGTTTGCCGTCCAATGATCTCGGCGGGAAACGCGGCCCGGAGCCCTGGCACCTGCCTGCCTGGAGCACGAACGACCCTTGGGTCTCATGTCCGGTGGTGGATGAGGGGGTGCTTCGGCCCTCTGTCAAGGCGTGCGCGGATGACTCGATGCGTCACCCCGAGGGGCGTTACCGACAGTAACGGAAGTTACGAAACAACACTGGCCGCGGTGCGGCATCGCTGACACTGGCAGAGGGAGTGCCCTCCGTAGCCGGATGGCATGAGTGTTGCGAATGGAACCGAAACGTAGCCCGTGCCATCTCGATGCACGCGGCCGTTTTGGTCTGACCTCACCGTCCCAGGAGAAGCCATGAAGAATGCTCGACTTGCCGCCCTGTTCGTCACGGGTGGGCTCTGCTCGGCCACCAGCGCGCTTGCCCAGGCCCCTGCTTCGGGGGAGGCCGCTCCGGCCGCTGTCACCGAGACGGCTCCGACTCAGCCCGCGCCACCGCCCGCGCCCGCCGAGTCCGATGAGAACCTCTTCCGGTTCTACGGCATGTTCAACCCTCGCTTCGTGGCCTCCAACGGTGCGATGGAGTCCTACAGTCAGCCGAACGCGGTGGCCGTCACCGCCGCGGGCAACCCCGTCCTCTCCGTCGCTCCGGACAGGCCTCGCTATACCTTCCAGGTGGCGCAGTCGCGTATTGGCTTCTGGCTCAACGAGAAGGGGCCGCTACGGGCTCAGCTCGAGATCGACTTCGTGGACTTTGGCAAGTCCACTCCCACCACGGGCAGTCTGCCTCGCGTGCGTCTGGCCCGGGTGGACTATTCCTTCGCGCCCGGCCACACCCTCTCCATGGGGCAGGACTGGGATCTCCACGCTCCCATCAACCCGCACGGCATCAACCTGGTAGGGGCCCTCTTCGAGGCGGGCAACGCGGGCTTCATGCGTCAGCAGCTCAAGTACGTCTATAGCTCCTCGGCGTTCGAGCTGGGAGCGGCGCTGGGCTTCCCCACGCCGAACAACTCGGCCAAGGCGGCGTCGCTGGAGATTGGAACCCTGCCCACCCTGGCGGTGCGTGGTGCGTACAAGTTCGGCAAGAGCAAGGTGGGTGTGTCGGCCATCGCCACGCGGCTGCCCTTCAACCTGGGCGCGGATGACGAGCGCATCAGCAATGCCTTCTCCGCGGTCTTCTTCTCCGAGTTCGTCCCCAGCGCTGACACCCAGGTGCGGATGGAGATCAACTACGGGCAGAACGCCTACAACCTGGGTCTGCTGACGCTGGCGCAGGGGCGCCACGCCGAGGATCTCCAGGAGGTGGGTGGCTTCATCTCGGCGCGTCAGGTGGTGGCGGCCCAGCACGCCGTCTACGGAATGGCGGGCTACCAGAAGGTGCTGAACGCCTCGAAGGTGCTGCCCAGCTACAACTACGGCTCCCAGGCTGGCAACGACGCGCCGGCCTTCAGCAGCGCCTCCCTCTCGGGCAGCGGGCCGGGCCTGGTACACAACGGCACGGTGCGCGTGGGCTATGAGTTCCGCCCCACCCGCAAGCTGGCCTTCATGTTGGAGGGCTTCCTCTTCCAGTCGCGCTTCCGCCTGCAGCAGGTGGACGAGGGGCGGACCGATCCGGTGCGCACCTCGATGGGCGTCGAGGCGGGCGCGCTGCTCAGCTTCTAGTAGGGACTCGGGGTGGGGGGCAGTCGGGGCTGGACCTTCCGGAGAGGAACGGGTAGGTGCCGGCTGCCCCATGGCTGCTCCCCGACCCTTGCGTGAAGCCGACCTCTCCTGGGTGGAGGGCGTCTTCACCGACGTAGATGGTACCCTGACCAGCTCGCACCGGCTGCGCTCGACCACCGTGCGGGCGCTCGAGCGGCTGGCGGACGCGGGCCTCAAGCTGGTGCTGGTGACGGGCCGCCCCGCGGGCTGGGGCGAGGCCTGGGCCCGCACGCTGCCCGTCGATGGTGTGATCGCGGAGAACGGCGGCCTCTTCTTCCTGCGGGGGAGGGGCGGCCGGCTGCGCAAGGTGTACGCCGAGTCTCCCCGGGTGCGCGGGCACAACCGTCTGCGGCTGGAGACCGAGGTGGCGGCCGTGCTGCGCCAGGTGCCGGGGGCGCGTCTGTCCATGGACAGCGCCTACACCGAGGTGGACCTGGCGGTGGACTACAACGAGGAGGCTCGGCTGGGCGAGGAGGGGGCGGACGCGCTGGAGTCCCTGCTGAGGGCGCGCGGGGTGACGGCGGTGCGCTCGTCGGTCCACGTCAACTGCTGGCTCGGCCGCTTCGACAAGCGCTCCGCGGTGCGCCGCTTCCTGAAGCTCGCCTGGGGTCTGAGGCTGGAGCCGGGGGATCCCCGCTTCGTGTACGTGGGGGATAGCTTCAACGATGCTCCGATGTTTGGAGAGTTCGCCCTCAGCGTAGGGGTGGGCAACGTGCGGCGGGTGCTGGACAGGCTCGAGACGCCGCCGGCCTTCATTACCCGGGCGGAGGAGGGGCGGGGCTTCGAGGAGCTGACCCGCGCCATCCTCGCCCAGCGAGGCCGGAGGGCCTCGCGAGGAGTCACACCATGAATGTCGTCAAGCTGGAGCTGGCCCGGGGTCTGGGGCGTCACCTGCGCGCGGGGCACCCGTGGGTCTTCCGCAAGGCGCTGGAGCGGGTGCCGAGGATTCCGCCCGGCAGCGTGGTGGACCTGACCGAGAACGGGAAGTTCGTGGCGCGTGGGTATTTCGATCCGCACTCGGCCATCTCGGTGCGGGTGCTGACGAGGGATCCGCGGCAGAACATCGACGCGGCCTTCTTCGCGCAGCGGGTGAAGCGGGCGCTGACCGAGCGGCGGGAGCTGATCGATCTGACGGACACGGACAGCTTCCGCCTGCTCCACGGGGAGGGGGACGGGCTGCCGGGCGTGGTGGTGGACCTCTACGGGAAGTACGCGGTGATGAAGCTGTATTCGGCGGGGCTGACGCCGTACCGCGGGCTGCTCGTCGAGGCGCTGAAGGCGGCGGTGCCGGATCTGGCGGGCATCATCGGCCGGGATGAGGTGGGCCGGGACGACGTGGACGAGGACGAGGGCCGGGGCTCGGGGCGGATGCTGTGGGGCGCGGAGGCTCCGGAGCTGCTGAGCATCCGCGAGCGCGGCGCGAACTTCCTGGTGGACGCCTGGCGCGGACAGAAGACGGGCTTCTTCCTGGATCAGCGGGAGAACCGTTACCTGATCCGCCGGCTGGCGAAGGGGAGGGACGTGCTCAACTGCTTCTGCTTCAGCGGCGGGTTCTCGGTGAACGCGGCGCTGGGCGGGGCGAAGAGCGTGTTCTCGGTGGATCTGGATCCGGACGCGATCGCCCTGGCGCGGGAGAACTTCAAGCGCAACGAGCTGCCGGCGGAGAAGTACGACTTCCTGGCGGCGGACGTGTTCAAGCTGCTGGCGTCCTTCCGGGAGGAGGGGAGGACGTTCGATCTGATCATCCTGGATCCGCCGGCGTTCGCGAAGAGCCAGCGGGCGGTACAGGCGGCGATCGACGGGTATGCGTCGTTGAACCGTCAGGCGCTGGGGCTGCTGCGGCCCGGGGGACTGCTGGCGACGGCCTCGTGCTCGGCGCGGGTGAGCCCGGATGCGTTCACGGGCGCGGTGAAGGAGGCGGCCTTCAAGGCGGGGGTGGATCTGGCCATGGTGGAGGAGCGCTACCAGCCACCCGACCACCCCGTTCGCCTGCAGTTCCCCGAGGGCAAGTACCTGAAGTTCTACGTGATGGTGTCGGTGTAGCTCAGGCCGAGGTGCGGTAGAGGAGTGCCATGAGCACCACTTCTCTCTCCGTGCCTGGCCGTTGTCCCTGGTGTGAGTCCGCCCCCGATTATCGGCGCTATCACGACGAGGAGTGGGGGCGCCCTCGGTCGAAGGACTCGGAGCTGTTCGAGCGGCTGAGCCTGGAAGCCTTCCAGTCGGGGCTCTCCTGGCTGACGATTCTGCGCAAGCGCGAGAACTTCCGGGCCGCGTTCGTGGGCTTCGACCCGGAGGCGGTGGCGCGCTTCGGCCCCGCGGACGTCGAGCGCCTGCTCGGGGATGCGGGCATCGTCCGCCACCGCGCGAAGATCGAAGCGACCCTCCAGAACGCACGCGCCACCGTGAAGCTGGTGGCCGAGGAGGGCTCGCTGGCCCGCTTCATCTGGTCCTTCGCGCCCGCTCCCCGGCCCGCGCCGGTGACGATGAAGGAGCTGCCCAACAAGACGGCGGAGACGGTGGCCCTGTCCAAGGAGCTCAAGCGCCGGGGCTTCTGCTTCGTGGGACCCACCACCCTCTATGCCCTCTTCCAGGCCGTGGGCGTGGTGAACGATCATCTCGCGAGCTGTCATGTGCGAGAGGCCGTCGCAGCCGAGCAAGCGCGAGTGCGAGCGAATGGGTAGGCGGAGTCTGGAAGCTTTCTCGCTTGCGCTCCTGCTCTTGGCCCTGTCCACCGGGTGCGCCACCCCACGCGTGGTGCGCCTCGATACGGGTGAGGGTGCGCCACTGGAGTACAGGCCGCCCACCTCCAACAGGTCCGTGGGAGTGGATGAGGATGAGTTCGAGGAGACGCTGACGAGGCTGGTGCTGGAAACTCCCTTGTCCCTCCGTCCCTCCCAGCAAGCCCGGTTGGTTCGCGCCTCCTACCCTGGCGGCGACGCGAGCAGGCGTTCGGAGCACCTGCTGCGCAAGGGCTTCGGCGGCGTGTGCAAGGCGGGCCAGAGAAGGGACGACTGCCTCTCACTGCTCGACGACGTGGCGGGCTTGAGCGAGTGGGACAAGCTGGGCGTGGCGCTGGGCCTGTCGTTCGACCCCATGCGCGAGAGCATCGCCAGGGCGGTGGAGGACACCCTCGCCCCCCAGCTCTTCCATGCCGCCGTCGCCACGGGCCTGGTGACCTGGGTGGTGCTGGCGGCCAACCCCGAGCCAGTTTTCACCAAGGCGGCGGCGCTCGTCTCGGCGGTGATACTGGTGTACCTGGGCGTGGATGTCTTCCTGGACGTGGTGAAGGCGAGCCGGGAGCTGAAGCGAGCCACTGACCGGGCCACCACCTTCGAGGAGTTGCAGGAGGCGGGCCGGTGCTTCGGACGCGTGGTGGGACCGCGGGTCGCACGCGTCTTCGTCCTCGCGGTGACGGTGGCGGTGAGCCATGGCATGACTGGTGGCGCCGCGTGGCTCGCCTCGCGGCTGTCCATGCTGCCTGGCTTCTCGGAGGCGGCGGCACTGGGCGCCTCCCAGGTGGGCATCCGGCTATCGAAGGTGGGACAAGTTGGCGCGGTGGCCGTTGTAGACGGCAACCTCGTCATCTCCCTGGCTCCCACTGCTGTCGCCATGATGGCCGGGAGTGCTGACTCAGGTCACGCTGGCCGCACTGAAACGACAGTCAAGACAACGAACTATCGAGAGACGTTCTTCGCAGCGCATCCCGCC
This sequence comes from Archangium sp., assembly GCA_003249315.1. Classification (GTDB taxonomy): domain Bacteria; phylum Myxococcota; class Myxococcia; order Myxococcales; family Myxococcaceae; genus QKJM01. The sequence goes on along the minus strand of QKJM01000072.1, from coordinate 1,528 downwards.
TTGCGCGGCAAAGTCATCATACATCACTCCGTTGAGCAGCAGGTGCTCAAGAAATACCCGGGGCTGTTTACGGAGGCCGAGATTCACTCGCTGAAAAACCTTCGTGGAATCCCGAAGTCAATGAATCTGGACATCCATCTCGGCAAGATTCGGCGCGCCTGGAACGAGTTCTATCGCAGCTATCCCAAGCCAACAAAGCGGCAGGTGCTTGATTTCGCAGAACAACTGGACAGGCAGTTTGGTGCGCTTTTCGAGCCCCCACTCTAGATTGAAGAGAGTTGCCATGAGCAGAGAGCGGTGGGTAGTGTCTCCCGAGGTCGCTGGGGAGCTGGGAGATAATACAATCATGAATACATCGGTTCACCCCCCAGAGGTGTCTCGCTTTCATCATCGCTTCGAGGGGTGGCTGGGCGATGACCTGCTGGAAGTATTCCCCTGCTTCCTTGTCTCTTCCGCTCTCGCGAAGGCACTCGAAGAGGCAGGACTGGTGGGTTTCAGCCTGGACGAGGTCGAAGTGAGCACGTCGCCAGAGTTCCAAGAGCTATACCCCGGGCGTACCTTCCCAGAGTTCCGGTGGCTCAAGATTACCGGCAAGAACCGCAATGCCGATTTCTGGCTCACGCCGGACTTTCGACTGGAGGTTTCCAGTCGGACTCTGGAGGTCCTGAAAAAATTCAACATCGCCCATGCGGAGATCAAGAGCGTATTTCGGTAGGTAGCCCAGCGCCCTATCTGCCCGAGGGGCGGCCTTGTTGACATCGGCCCTACCGAAATATGCACCAAGGCTGCCGAGGGTTGGTTTCCTCCTCGCGCTTGAGACCGCGGGCGAGACCAATTGGGGGGGAGCGCCGGTTCGGCACGAATGGTGAGAAACTCGCGCTGGAGGAGCTGGTGTGTGCGGTAGCAGGCGTCGTGGTCGGCTTCATCGAGTGCTCAAGGGGAGCTCATGGATGGAACCCTCCTGGGGAGGGGGTGGCACGCCGTTTGTTGCGCACCCGGCGAACCGGGTGGGAGGATGAGATGTGCAGAAGCGCGAGCAACTGAAAAGGGCTGAATCCATGGCTTCCCCCTCTCCCATGCACCTCTCGAAGAATGGTACCGACCACCCGAACCCAGCGGCCGAGCAGGCACCGAAGAGTGACGCGCCGCGCTTCCGGGGAGCCCGCTCGGGGTTGCTCCGGCTGTGGCACTGGCTGACGGTGCTCGCGGTGACGGGGCTCTCCGCCACGTGGCTGCTGCGCAAGACCTTCCTGAGCTACAGGACGAACGCGGTCCTCCTGCAGGAGAAGCTCCAGGAGTACGGCATCACCCTGGATGACGAGAAGGCGAAGGCCATCGGCCGAGCCCTGCGCGAGGGGATGTGGGAGTGGCACTACGTCTTCGGCTTCATGATGGCGATCCTGCTGGTGCTCCGCTTCGTGGTGCGTGAGCGCCTGCCGCTTCGCTCGATGAAGGCCACCGACTGGGAGTACCGAGGCGCGAAGGTGCTCCAGCTCCTCTTCTACGTCGTCATCGCCGGGATGAGCGT
>QKJM01000215.1 GCA_003249315.1 Archangium sp. | reverse complement strand
CCGGGCGTACCGCAGTCCAAGCAGCAGCCCCATGTGCTCGGCGTAGTTGTTCGTCTGGGTGCCGAGGAACTTGCCGAGCCGGGCCACCACCTTGCCCTCCGGATCCACCAGCACCGCGCCGGCCCCGGCGGGGCCCGGGTTGCCGCGGGCCGCCCCATCCGAGAACAGTCGCAGTCGCGGTCGGAGCTCCTCCAGCCCGGTATCCACCTCGGGCTCTGGCGTCGCGGGGGCTTCGGGTGGAGGCGAGGGGGGCTCCAAGCTGGCGAGGCGCTCGGCGGCGGCCTCGAGCAGGCGTCCCACGTCCTCTCGAGTCAACCCGGGAAAGGCCCGCACCGTCCCCGTCAGCGGCTCCTCACGCACGATGTGGCGGAGGATGTCGATGGCGTTCGGCGGGGCCATCTCGGGCGAGTCCTACTTCTCCGCGGGCGGCTCGAGCGCCTCGACGGCGTAGATGATGCGGTTGCAGGACGGGCACACGTCCGTGCCGAGCGACACCCTCAGGTTGTTGTAGAGCTGGGGCGGCACGTTCATGTTGCAGCCCTGGCAGGTGCCGGCCACCACGCCCACGAGCGCCGGCAGCCTCTTCTTGCGCACCAGCTCGTAGCGGCGGAGCAGCGTGGCGTCCACGCCCGTGGCCACCCCGGAGCGCTTGCCCTCCAGCTCCTTCACCTGCTGCTCGACCCCGGCCAGCTTGCCCTTCAGCTCGTCCATCCGGCCGGTGAGCTGCTCCTGTCGGGTGGAGAACTCGGCCTCCCGTCCCTTCACCGTCTCGCGCGCCGTGGCCAGCGTCTTCGTCAACTCCACCAACTCGTCGGCCATCGTCTGATTGGCCTTCTTGGCGATGTCGATCTCGCGGGCCAGCGCGGAGTACTCGCGGGTGGAACGCTGCTCGGAGAGCCGCGCCTCCCACTTCTTCACCTTGTCCTTCTCATCCGTGATGTTCTGCTCGAGGGCCGCTCTCTGCCTCTCGATGTCCGCCACCCGGATGCGTTCTGCCTCGACGGCGCTGCGCGCGGTGCCCAGCTCCCGCTCCAACTCCGCGAGCTGCCGGGGATGGATGTCCGCAGCCTTCCGGAGTGCGGCGACCTCGAGGTCCACCTTCTGCAGCTCCGCCAGCGCCTTCAGTTTCTCCCGCAAATTTGCTGCCTCCCTGGGGGCCCCTAGCGCATGGGACCCGGGCCCTTCTACCAACAAGGTCTGAAGCGTCCAACGCCCAAATCACGCTTCCTTCATCCTCGATGGCTCGGTTGGAAGGGTGGGAGTTTGAAATGGCTTCACGCTCCGGTTAGACGGCCGGCCGTGTCCTCGCCCCGCCGTCTCCTCTTCCCCGCGTTCCTGCTGCTCGTCATGGCCTGCGAGGAGTCCGCCTGCTCGTCCTCCACGCACGACTCGAGACTCGCTGTCCCCCGCCAGGCCATGGGCTTCATCGAGGGCCGCGTCTTCCTGGTGGGTTCCCTCCCTGTTCTCGCACCTCTGCACACCAGCCCCTCCGTCTTCTCCCACTGTGGAGAGAGGGTGCCCGACACCTCCCTCTCCCTGGGGGCGGGGGGGGAGTTGGCCCATGTGGTGGTGTCGCTCGCCGAGGGGGCCCTGCTGCCCGGGGGGCCGGACGCTCCCGCCCCTCCGGCGGTGCTGGAGCAGCGGCAGTGCCTCTTCTCGCCGCCCGTCCTGGCCGCTCGCACCGGCTCCTTGCTGGAGGTGCGCAACGCGGACGCGCTCCTCCACAACGCCCACGTCCTGGCGGGCTCGCCCCAGCCCGTCATCAACGTGGCCCTCCCCATGGAGGGCTCCCGCGTGCGCCAGGCCCTCCCGGAGGCCCCGAGCGTCCTCCAGGTGCGCTGCGACCTGCACCCCTGGACGCTCGGTGTCATTCGCACCTTCGAGCACCCCTGGTTCACCACCACCGACGCCGAGGGTCGCTTCCGCCTGCAGGTGCCCGAGGGCACCCACTCCGTCCTCCTCTGGCACCCTCGGCTGCCCGGAGCGCGGCGCTCCGTCTTCGTCCGTGCCGGGGAGACCGTCCGGCTGGAGCACTCCTGGCCCGTGGAGGAACTGCGCCCGCCACCCCTGAGAGGAGGGGACTGAGGAAAAATTCCCGCCCCGGTGGAATAGTTGCTAGAGGGGGGGCGAATGCAGGAAGGGGGACGAACGATGGAGCCGAAGAAACGAATCGAGCCGCGCCAGGGGCAGTCCTCGGACTCCGTGGTGCCGAAGGAGAAGGCGGACGTACGCCGCCCAGAGGGCCTCCAGGCCATGGGGCCGGCCCTGTACGAACAGCTCCGTCACGCGCTCCACCAGATGGAGGGCGCGACGAAGCGGTGAGGTTGTCCGAGGTGAAGGGGCCCGCCGTACCGGGCGGGCCCCCCGGGCGAGGCTCAGATGTCCTCGTCCTCGTCGAGCGATTCGCTCTCCTCCTCGAATTCGCCCAACTCCTCCTCTTCCTCGCTGGTCTCCTCCTCGGGCTCCATAGGCTCGATGACCTTGGGGATGGAGGAGAGGCGACTACGCCGGCCTTCGCTGGGCGGTTTGAGTGCGGGGCTCTCGCGTTGATCCGCGCCGCACTTCGGGCACAGCGGGTCCGGCTTCTTCATATCGTAGAACTTCGCGCTGCACTTGAAGCAGACGTACTTGGTCCCGAGGTCCTTCGCGGGCATGCGCCACCTTCTGTGTCAAGAGGGTAGGGGACGCGGCTCATAGTTGGGCCGGCAGGCAGAGTCAACCCGATGGTTTGCACTCCCTGCTCTTGGCGCTAGCATCATACCCGCTCGCCATGCGTGCGAGTGGGACTGCACTCTTGAACTTCTCCTGCAACAAGTGTCAGCGGCGGTACTCCATCGCGGACGAAAAGGTCCGCGGGAAGACCGTCAAGATTCGTTGTAAGAACTGCCAGAACGTCATCTCGGTCGAGGGGCCTCCTCTCGAGGTGGAGGAGAGCACGCGCGTCGTGTCCCTCGCCGACGTGGAGCGCCTGAGGGCGCAGGAGCGCTCGCTCGCCGAGGAAGAAGCGGCGGCGGCCTCCCCGGAGGTCGCCGAGCCGGAGCCCGGGGAACAATCCCCGTGGGATGACGAGCCGACCCGCGCCGTGCCCATTCCGACGCAGGACGCCAGCGTGCCGTGGTTCGCCATGGTACAGGGCAAGCAGGAGGGGCCGCTGGAGGAGCCCGGCTTGCGCGAACTGGTGGACAGCGGGGCCATCTCTCCGCGCACCTACTTCTGGCAGCAGGGCATGGCGGACTGGAAGCGCGGCTCGGACATCCCTGAGCTGGCCTCGCTGTTCGCGCAGCCCGAGCCGCTGCCCGCGCCGGCCCCGGTGTATGCCGAGCCGCCACCGGTGGAGCCTCAGCCCGAGCCGTCCGGGCCCTCGAGCACCTCGTGGCAGCCCGAGCCGCCCGGCCCCTCGCAGACGACGTGGCAGGTGGAGCCCACCCAGCCCGTTCATCAGCAGCCCGAGGACACCACGCCCTGGGCGCAGGAGGAGGAGACGACTCCCGCGCCCTCCAGCGCCGCGCCCCTGGGGGAGCTGTTCTCCGACCTGGATCTGCCCCAGTCCGAGGCGGGTTTCTCGGACGAGGAGGGTCTGCTCCCTCCCGAGGAGGAGCAGGAGGAGTCGTACTCCTCGCCAGAGGAAGAGACCCGCAACGAGCGCACGCCGGTGGAGCACACCCGCCAGTACATCCAGAAGGCGGGCGTGGAGCGGCGCAACCCGTTCTGGAAGATTGCCCTCTTCCTCTTCCTGCTGCTGGCGGTGCCGGTGGGCCTGCTGTACCTGCTCACCGAGCTGCGGGTGGTGCCGCTCACCGTCACCCGCGTGGACGCGCAGGGCCGGGCGGTGGAGCAGCCCGTCTCCGTCTTCTCCTCCGAGGGCATGGGCGAGCTGAGGGAGCTGCTGCTTGGCAACAAGAAGCAGCCCGTGTCCGCGGTGGCGCCAGTGGTCGCCCCCGAGGCGAAGGCCCGTCCCGCCCCCGAGGCGAAGGAGCCGTCGTCCGAGCAGCCCGAGGAGGATCCGGAGCTGAAGGAGCTCTACGCCGAGGGCAAGGAGGACGTGGCGCCCGAGGTGCGCGCGGAGGCCGAGGTGGCCGCCACCGACTCGGCCGAGCAGTCCGGTCTTCCGCAGGAGGAGATTGCCCGGGTGGTGTCCAAGTCCCAGTCCGCCTTCCAGTCCTGCATCGAGCGGGCGCTGCGGAAGAAGTCGCGGAGGTTCCGTGGGCTCAAGGTGGTGCTTACTGCCACCGTGAACAGCTCCGGCGAGGTGAAGAAGGCCACGTTGGACCGCAAGGACGTGGACGGCTCGGACATGGGGGAGTGCCTCAAGGAGAGCGCGAAGCGCATGGCGTTCCCCTCCTTCGCGGGGGATGACGTGGACGTGGAGATTCCGCTCGTCCTCACGAAGTCCCTGTAGCCGTGGCCGGCGGGGGGGCCGCACGCCTGCCGCGCACCGTGGTGGTGCTCGGCCTGGTGAGCCTGCTCACGGACGTGAGCAGCGAGATGATCTTCCCGCTGCTGCCGGCCTTCCTCGCCGCGAGGCTGCCGGCGGCGCCCCTCCTGCTGGGGGCGATGGAGGGTGTGGCGGACCTGGTGGCTTCGCTGCTGAAGTACCAGTCCGGCGTTTGGGCGGACCGGGCGCGTCGCCTCAAACCGCTGGTGCTGGCGGGCTACGGCCTGTCCAGCCTGGCGCGCCCGCTGATGGCCTTCGTCACCGTCGCCTGGCAGCCCATCGTCATCCGTGCGGTGGATCGCGTGGGCAAGGGGCTGCGCACCAGTCCACGGGACGCGCTCATCGCGCACGCCGTCCCCGAGGGCTCGCGGGGGCGGGCCTTCGGCTTCCACAGGGGGATGGACCATGCGGGGGCCGCGCTGGGCGCGCTGCTGGCCACGTTGCTGGTGGCGGCGGGCCTGAGGGTGGAGCGGGTGTTCCTGCTGGCGGCGATTCCGGGCCTGCTCGCGGTGGGAGCCCTCCTGCTGGTGCGCGAGCTCCCGCTTCCAGTCTCTCCGCGGGCCACGGGAGTGGGCCAGGCGCTCGCGCCGGTGCCGAAGCGGCTGGCGTACTACCTCGTCCCCGTCACGCTCTTCGGCATCGCCAACTCCACCGATGCCTTCCTCCTGCTGAAGCTGACCGAGGAGGGGGCTGGCCCCGAGCTGTTGCCACTGGCGTGGTTGCTGCTCCAGGCGGTGAAGTCGCTCGTCTCCTTCCCGGCGGGACGGCTCGCGGATCGGCTGGGGGCGTCGCGGCTCATCATGACGGGCTGGTCCCTCTACGCGCTGAGCTACCTCGTCCTTGCCTGGGTGCGAGGGGTGCCACTCACGCTGGTCGTCATCGCCGTCTACGGGCTGTACCACGCCCTGGCCGAGGGGGCGGAGAAGGCGCTCCTCACCTCCCTGGTGCCGGCGGAGGCGCGGGGGCGGGCCTTCGGTCTGTACAACGGGCTGTCCGGCGGTGCGTCCCTCGTGGCGGGGCTGCTCTTCGGCGCGCTGTGGACGGCCTGGGGCAGCACGCCTGCCTTCCTCACCGCCGGGGTGCTCGCCGGAGTGAGCGCGGCGCTGCTCGCGCTGCTGCTTCCACGCGCCCGTCCGCCCGCTCCGGCCTGAGCCGGCTACAGGTCGAAGTCTCCGGGAGGCGGCGTCTTGCCGGCCAGGGCCTGCTCGCGGGCCTGGCGTACCTCGGCGCGCAGGCGCTCGGTGGCCTCCGCGTCCACCGTGAGGGTGTCCAGGTCCACTACGTCGCCCTCTCGGGTCTCGGCGGGTAGCTCGTGGCGCGGGCGCGTCACCTGGCGCCCGTCCACGATGAGCACCGCCAGCTCGTCCTCGAAGCGGTCCACGGTGGCGTGTCGAGGCATGGTGCGCTCCTCAGGGCTTGCAGTCCTTGGCGGGTGTGCGGCCGTTCTTCGTCGCTTCTTGTCGGGAGTGGAAGACAATCAGGTTCTCCTGCTTGATGCGCTTCGCGTTGCGACAGTCGGGCAGGTGGAAGATGTTCTTCCCCTTGCGGCTGGCTACGTAGCGCTGGGTGCCCTTCTTCCCCGGGGGCTTGGGGGGCGGCCGGGAGGAGCGCGACACCGATGGGGTGTCCTGCTCCAGGTCGATGTCCACCCCCTGGCTCGTGGGGGCCTTGCCAAGCTCCACCACCTTGCCGAAGCGGCTCAGCCCCACCTTCTCCCTCGCTGGATGCGCGGAGGGCTCGGTGCGCTCCGGGGCCTCGTCCCGGGTGGCGGCGGGCCGGACGGGCGCGTCCTGGCCGACGTAGACGTAGGCGGGGCTCTCCTGCGTGCCCTCGGGGAGTCGCTGTGGGGTGAGGGTGAAGCGCTGGCCGTCGCTCTCGGCGCGCACCTCGCCGTCCCGGTCGGTGCGGAAGATGCGAGCCCCCAGCGCCTCCAGCCGGGAGAGCACGGCCTTCGCGGGCGTGTCCCCTGGCTGAGTCGGGCCCGTGGAGAGGATGGCCGCCTGGGGGTGTACCGCCTGGAGGAAGTCCTCGCTGGAAGCAGCCTCCGCGCCGTGGGCGCCCACCTTCAGCAGCGTGGCGCCCAGCTCGGCCTGCCGCGCGAGCAGGTGGCGCTCGGTCTGCTCTCGCGCATCGCCGGCCAGTAGCAGGGAGGTGTCCCCGTAGGTGAGTCGCAGGACGATGGAGTTGAGCTCCAGGGCGTCCGCGCCCTCCAGCAGGGGCTCGGCGGGGGCGCGCGGCCAGAGGACGGCCAGCTCCGCGCCGCCTCCCAGAGGCAGGCGCAGGGGCTCATCGGGGGAGGACGGGGAGGGCGCCGGGGAGAAGATCTCCACCCCCCGCCCGCCGAGCGCGGTGAGCAGGGCATCGTATTCCGCGGAGGTGCCGGGGAGCTGGGGCTCGAGCAGCTTCTTCGCGCCCACCGCACCCAGGGCCGCGGCGAGCCCGCCATGGTGGTCGGCATGGGGGTGGGTGAGGACGACCAGATCGAGCGACTCGGTGAGGAGCTCGGGCAGGCGGCTGGCCAGGTGCAGGCTGGCGGTTCCGGGCCCGGCGTCGACGAGCACAGAGCGCCCGGTGGGGGATATGATGAGGGTGGCATCGCCCTGGCCCACGTCGAAGAAGTAGACGTGCAGCTTCCCGTCGGGCGGCTGGCCGAAGAAGCGCCGGGGGGCGGGCGCGGGCGCGGCGGGCTTCGGGGCGGGCGCGGGCCTGGATTGCTCGCACGCCCCGACCAGCAACACCCCGAGCAGGGCGAGGAGGGTACGGAGAGGACGGCTCATGGGTTGCAGTCCTTGGCGGGGCGGCGCTCGCGCACGGCCTCGGCACGGCGGGTGTACACCGTGCGCTCCTTCGTCTTCGCCCGCGCGAGCGTGGTGCAGTCCTCGCGGTGGAAGACCTTGCTGCCCTTGAGGCTCACGAAGCGCACCTCAGAGGAGGACGGAGCGGGAGCGGCCTCTCGCGGGGCCAGCGAGGCCGGGGGCACGGCGGAGCCGGAGTGGGTGGAGAGGGCGCCGGGGCTCGCCTGTCCAGTGACGACGGCGGGCTTCCCCTTCTTGGAGGGAGTGAGGCGGACGGTGGCGCCGTCGCTCACCGCGAGCACCTCTCCCTGCCGGTCGGTGCGGAAGACGTGTGCTCCCACGTCGCCGAGTCGTTGCAGGGTCTCCTCGGTGGGGTGGCCGTACTCGTTGCCCCGGCCGCAGGAGATGACGGCCGCCTGGGGCTTCACCGTCGCGAGGAAGGGCTCGGTGGAGGAGTGGCGGCCTCCATGGTGGGCCACCTTCAGCACGGTGGCGGTGAGATCGAGCGACTTGCCCAGCAGGTGCGTCTCCGTGTCCGCCTCCGAATCCCCGGTGAAGAGGAAGGTCGTCTTCCCGTAGGCGAGCCTGGCGACGATGGAGTTGGAGTTGGCGTCCGAGCGCGTCTTCTGGAGGAAGTTCTCCACTGGGTGGCGTGGCCAGAAGACGGTGAGCGTGGTGCCCTCTCCGAGGCCGATGGTGAGCAGCTTCTCCGGCGCGCTCGGGTTGGGCGTGGGGAGCATTACCTGGCCCACCTCGCGGCCCACCACCTCGAGCAGCTTGCGGTACGACTCGCTCGGGTGATCGAACCCAGGGTCCATGAAGCGCTTCGCGCCCACCTTCTGGATGACCTTCGGCAGGCCGCCCAGGTGATCCAGGTGCGGGTGGGTGAGGATG
>QKJM01000418.1 GCA_003249315.1 Archangium sp. | reverse complement strand
CGCTCCGAATCCTTTGACACCTTCTCCGGGGACACCTTCTCCGGGGGAATCCTTTGACACCTTCTCCGGGACACCTTCTCCGGGAATCCTTTGACACCTTCTCCGGAGGGGACACCTTCTCCAGGACACCTTCTCTGACCTCCGTCACCCACTCCTCACGCAACACGTGCCCATTCCGCTGCGATAACCGCCCCGGAGTGCCGCGCCACCTGGCGGCGCGCAGTCCGTTGGTGTTGCAAATATTTTCGCGAGCAGGATGGACCCTATGCATATTCCAGCAGCTTCCCTGAAGAAGACTTCCGCCGGTCCGAGGTGGACCGCGTTGCTGTGCCTCGTGCTGGCCGCGTGCGGCGGCGAACTGCCCCTGGAGGAGGAGAGGGGGCTCGTGGCGTCGGAGGCGGCGCTCACCACGGTGCGGGTGCGGCTCATGGCGGCCAACACCTCCAGCGGCAACTACCAGAGCTATGACCCGGGGCACGGCATCCGCATCTTCCAGGGGACGAAGCCCGACATCGTCATGATTCAGGAGTTCAACTACGGGGACAACTCGGCGACGGCGCTGCGGCAGTTCGTGGACACGGCCTTCGGCACGAACTTCCAGTACTCGCGCGAGGGCGGGGCGCAGATTCCCAATGGCGTCATCAGCCGCTGGCCCATCATCGCCTCGGGAGAGTGGGATGACCCGTACGTGACGAACCGGGACTTCGCCTGGGCGCGCATCGACATTCCGGGGCCGAAGGACCTGTGGGTGGTGAGCGTGCATCTGCTGACGTCGGATGCGACGACGCGCAACAACGAGGCCAAGAGCCTGGTGCAGCGCATCCAGGCCAACATCCCCGCCGGGGACTTCCTGGCGATTGGCGGAGATTTCAACACGAACAGCCGCACTGAGTCCTCCTTCTCCACGCTCTCCTCGGTGGTGACGACGAGCGGCGCGTACCCGGTGGACAAGAATGGCAACGGAAACACGAACGCCTCGCGCGCCAAGCCGTATGACCATGTGCTGGTCGACGGAGATTTGCTGGCGTACCAGACGGCCACCGTCATCGGCTCGAGCAGCTTCGCGTCGGGCCTGGTGGTGGATACGCGCGTGTACAGCCCGCTGTCGGAGATTTCGCCCGCGCTCTCGGGCGACAGCGGGGCGACAAACATGCAGCACATGGCCGTCATCAAGGACTTCCTCGTACCCGGCGACGTCACCGGCACGGCCAATGTCTTCCTCAACGAGATTCTGGCCAACGAGCCCGGCTCCAGCACGAGCGGCGAGTTCGTCGAGCTCGTCAACTCGGGCACGGCGTCCATGGACCTGAGCGGGTGGACGCTGTCGGACGGGACGTCGGTGCGGCACACCTTCGCCGCGGGCATGAGCCTGGCGGCGGGCAAGGCGCTGGTCGTCTATGCGAGCAGCTCGGGGATTCCAGCGGGAGTGACCAATGTGGTGGTGGCTTCGACGGGCACGCTGAGCCTGGGCAACAGCGGCGACACGGTGACGCTGAAGAACGCCGGGGGCACGGTGGTGGACACGTTCACCTACACCTCGACGCTGGCGAGCGTGGACGGTGTGTCGATGAACCGGAGCCCGGACGCGAGCAGCACGAGCACGTTCGTGCTGCACACGACGATGACGAGCCTGTCGTCCTCGCCGGGCAAGCGCGCCACGGGCGCCGCGTTCTGAACGAACCGCATGCTCACCCGAGCACCACGGTGACAGCGGTCGTCTCCCCGGGCCGGATGTTGACGACATCCTCCGCGGACACGGGAGAACCCTGACGGCTCCCGGTGACGCGGAGCAGGAGCTGTCCGGGAGGCAGGCTGGTGAAGGCCTTGGTGGACTCGGTATGGGGACCGGACTCGGAGTCCCCGACGAGCACCTGGTACCTACGCTCGTCCAGTGCGGCGACGTTCTCCACGTGGAGCTTGAGAGCACCGTGGACGGGAAGGAGCGGCACGGGAGCGGTGGCGGAGGCCGCGCGCTGGGCCACGAGGGACTTCTCCAGCTCCTGGAGGCTGCCGGAGAAGCGATTCATCCACTCGATGGTCTCGCTCTTGAGGGAGTGGTTGACGGCGCCGAGGGTGAGCTGGAGCAGGTCCAACCGGGTCTGGAGGTTGTCCCGCTCCGGATCGCGCCGGGTCTCGAGAGTACGACGGGCCCACGCGAACTGGAGCGAGTCGAGCTGGGCCTGGAGATCCAACAGGGCGTTGACGTAGCGCATCCAGCCTCCGGAGAAGCCGAAGAACCTGTCGAGCGCGATGCAGCCCGCACCGATGGCGGCGATCACCGAGGCGAGGGGAATCCAGCGCGTGGAGTTCCACGTCTCGGGAAACATGGAGAAGGCGATGGGGACGACGGAAGCCACGGCGGCGAGCACGACGGACGAGCCTCGCAGCAAGAGGGCCCACCGTTTGTGGCGGTTCTTGCGCGCGACGTACCAGTCGATGGCCTCCTGGGCCTTGGCCACGACCGCGTCGTAGAGCGCCTGCAGCTCCGGGTCCGGCACATCGATGGCCGGAGAGCGCATGGGCTGCATGTTGTCGGAGGGCTTGTCGGCAGCGGGCTTGGGCAGCGCGGTCATCAGCCCTCCCCCTTCTCCTCGAGCTCCTCGGGATGGAACACCCGCGAGGCCACCCGGTCGAGCACCTCATCCCCCCACACGAGGCTGGCCTTCATGAGCTGCTTCATCTCCCGGGCGAAGGCGTGTCCATCCGGCACCTGGGAGTAGGTGCGGCTGAGGTAGAGGCCGCGATTCTCCCGCTCGTAGTCCACCGTGCCGCCACCCGTGTCCGTGCCCTCGCGGGCCTCGGCCTGGAAGCCTTCCAGCACGCCCGGCTTGGGCGGCTCGTGGAAGCGGTACACCAGCGCGCTGCACTCGAGCGCCTGCGCTTCCTCATGGTACTCGAAGTAGAGCTGCGCCCCGCCGATCGCGATGCCGCCGAAGCCCTGCGGGTTGAGGCCGGGGCTGAGCACCGCCCCCTGCGAGCGCGCGTACCAGCGCGTCAGCCCCTCCGCCGACTCGCGCGTCATCGGACCGCCGCTCGGAGGCGGAGGTGGAGCAAGACCCATTGCGGACAGGAGCCATTGGAGCATGCGAGCAGCCTACTCCACCTCCGGGCGGCGGAAGGAGCCCTCGGCCACGCTCACTCCCGCGAGGTGTCCACCGTGTCACGCCCCTCCAGCTCTCCCAACTGGGAGGCGAGCGGCTGCAGGAGCCCCAGTTGTCGCAGGTAGCCGAGGGTGTCCCACTGGCTGGAGTCCTCCGCCAGCTTCCCGTCCTCGAACTGGGAGAGGGTGATGCCCTCCAGGGTGACGTGCTGGCCCAGGGGCTCCATCCCCAGCAGGCGCCGCGCCAGGTGGCCCTCCATCCGCCACCACGTCACCACCGTGTCCCCCTCCGCGTAGAGGCCGAGGATGCGTGTCTCCAGGTCGGGAAAGCAGGCGCGCATCAACCGCACGTACGCCTTCACCCCTTCCAGGTCCGCGTCCCCGCTCAAGGGGTCATGGCTCACGTAGTCGGGGTGGCAGAGTTCGTCGAGCACCTCCACTCGGCCCTCGCCGTACACCTCTTCCATGATTCTCCGGGCCGCATGCTTGAGGTTGGCCATGGCAGTCCTCCTGTCCCCTGAATCTAGGGATGGGAGGACTCCCAGGGCCCCGAGCCGGCCCGCTACCCGGGAGCACTGCCGGAGGGGCGCACGGTGGCGAACCCCTCCGGCGTGCGGGAAGCACCGCGAGCGCGGCCTAGAACGGCGAGCCGTCGGCGTGCGTGCCGCCGGACGAGCTCAGCGACGAGAGGGTCGTGTGCAGCACGAAGGAGCCCGCGTCGCTGGCGTCCGGGTCACGGTTCATCGACACGCCGTCCGTGCCGGACAACGCCTTGGTGTAGGTGAACGAGTCCATCTCCGTCCCGGAGGAGTCCGCCACGGTGACGCTGTCCCCGCTGTTGCCCAGGGCCAGCGAGCCCGTGGAGGCGGCCACCGCGTTGCTCGAACCCGCGGGGATGCCGGAGGCGCCACCGTACACCACGATGGCCTTCCCCGCGCCCAGGCTGGTGCCCGAGGCGAAGGTGTGCTTCGTCCCGGCGCCGTCCGAGACCGTCCACCCACTGAGGTCGATGGCGCTGCCACCCACGTTCACCAGCTCCACGAACTCCGCGGCGGTGGTGGAGCCGGGCTCGTTGGCGAGGATCTCGTTGATGATGACCTTGGCCGTGCCGCCGCCAACCGCGGTGAACGGCGAGCCATCGACGCGCGTGCCACCGGACGAGCTCAGCGACGAGAGGGTCGTGTGCAGCACGAAGGAGCCGGTGTCGCTGCCATCCGGGCTGCGGTTCATCGACACGCCGTCCGTGCCGGACAGCGCGCTGGTGTAGGTGAACGAGTCGATCGCCGTCCCGGAGGAGTCCGCCACGGTGACGGTGTCCCCGCTGTTGCCCAGGGCCAGCGAGCCCGTGGAGGCGGCCACCGCGTTGGTCAGGCTCCCAGGGATGGCGGAGGAGCCGCCGTACACCACGATGGCCTCACCCGCGGCCACGGTGGTACCCGAGGCGAAGGTGTGCTTCGTGCCGGCGCCGTCCGAAACCGTCCACCCGCCGAGGTCGATGGCGCCGCTGCCCACGTTCACCAGCTCCACGAACTCCGCGGCGGTGGTGGAACCGGGCTCATTGGCGAGAATCTCGTTGATGATGATCGTGCCCGAGCCGCCGCCGCCGCCGCCGCCGGAAGCCTGGGTGGTCGCCGAGGCCGTGTTGCTGATCGTCGACTCGTTGCCCGCGGCGTCATCCGCCGTCACCCGGTAGGAGTAGGTGGTGCTGGAGGCCAGGCCGGTGTCCGAGTGGCTGGTGGAGGAGGTGCTCGCCACCGCCGAGAAGGTGAGGCCGTCGGTGCTGCGGTAGACGTTGTAGCCCGCCACGCCCACGTCGTCAGTGGAGGCCGTCCAGCTCAGGGTCACCTGGCTGGCGGAGATGGCGCTGGCGCTCAGGTTGGAGGGAGAGGTCGGCGGCGTCGTATCGGAGCCACCACCACCACCACCGCCACCACCGTTGCCACCACCGGCCAGCCAGGCCACGGCGTTGAGGTGGATCTTCGCGTTGTCGTACGAGGTGTTGGTCCAGCCATCGTAGGTGTTGTGACCGCAGCCGTTGGTGGCGTCCTCGGCGGGCGAGGAGTCACCAATGGCCGCCACGCGCCCGGAGCCATCGGTGGTGGTAGCGAAGGTCACCTGGGTGTTGGTGTCCCGGGTGCCGCTGGTCATCCACACGTGCCCCTTCACCGTGCTGTTGACGCTGGGGCTGAGGGTCATCGACGTGGCGCCGAAGAGGCCCAGTCCCTTGCCCGAGGACACGCTGCCGTGCGGGCCATAGAGGATGGGGGACGAGCTGTCGCTCGTGAAGTTGTAGTTGGGGTTGTCGTTGAACCAGTTGTTCGACTCGTTGGCCACCTGGTAGTGGATACCCCAGGACGTGCTCGTCATCAGGTCATTGAAGATCTCGGGCGAGTCCCAGCCGTCGTTGTTGCGGTCCGACGTCCAGTGGTCGGCGATCATGAACAGGCCGCCACCGTTGCTCACGAAGGCCTTGATGGCCGACGTCTCCGCGGTGGTGAAGCGGATGTTCGGCTCGGGGATGATGAACACCTTGTAGTTGGACAGGTCCTGCGGGTTGCTGGCGTTCCCGTAGGTGATGGCCACGCCCGGCGGCAGGCTCTCCACCCAGAAGCCCTTCTTCACCAGGTCCACACCGAATGCCGAGAAGCCCCCCCCCCAGTAGGACTCGGATGTGGATGCGGTGATTCCCGTCTGCGACGGCGTGGGATAGCGCTGGGGCGTTCCGCAGGAGTCCTCGTCGAGGACCCAGTCCGCGTTGCCCATCATCTGCCCGTGCGTACCGTCGAACAGCACCTTCGTCTGCGTCTGCGCCGCCGCGCTTCCGGGCAGCCCCACGAGCCCCAGGCTCAGCGAGACGACCACCGTTGACTGCATCAGCTTCTTCATGAATGCCTCCTAGGCGGGGGAGCTAGGAAGCAAGCAGCTAATTTCCAAGATTTCAAGTGGGTCGTAATCCAGAGGAAACAAAGGGCCGTGAATTCACCGGAATGACACCATTCCATGTGTGGGTTAATGGCGTGTCAGGTAGGTACGAATCCGAGGACTTGCCTCCCGGAGTGGGGCGCGCAGGATGGAGAGCCCTCGAGGTCAGACGTGAACCAGGACAGAAGTGAACGGTGGCGGCAGCTCATCTCCCCTCGTCGGGTCGGGCCGCTGTCGGACCAGCAGGCGCCACAACAGGCCACGCCGGACGAGCTGCGCACGGCGTACGACATTGACTACGACCGCATCGTCTTCTCGAGCGCCTTCCGGAGCCTGCACGACAAGACGCAGGTGTTCCCGCTCTCGACGAGCGACTACACGCGGACGAGGTTGACGCACAGCATCGAGGCCTCGAGCGTGGGGCGCTCGCTGGGGCAGCTCGCGGGACAGTTCCTGCAAGAGCAAGGCCTCGAGGTGGAACCGTCCCACCTGGGCACCATCATCGCAGCGGCCTGCCTGGCGCACGACATTGGCAACCCGCCCTTCGGGCACTCGGGAGAGGCGGCCATCCAGCACTGGGTCTCCAAGCGCTGGCAGGAGCCGGACGCGAAGGACCCCTTCTCCACGCTGAGCGAGAAGAAGGACGTAGAGTGCTTCGAGGGCAACGCGCAGGGCTTCCGCATCCTCACGCGGCTGCAAGCGCGCACGCGACGAGGTGGGTTGCAGTACACGGCGACGACGGTGGCGGCGATGAGCAAGTACCCGCGGCCCTCGCTGCTGCCGGGAGGGAGAGCGCGGGGCGAGGGCATCATCTCGGAGAAGAAGTTCGGCTTCTTCCAGGACGACGCGGAGCTGGCGCTCGAGACGTTCCGAGCCTTGGGCCTGCGCGAGCGCGAACCGGGAGTCTTCAGCCGCCACCCTCTGGCCTACCTCGTCGAGGCAGCGGATGACATCTGCTACACGGTGATCGACCTGGAAGACTCGGCGAAGCTGGGCCTCATCCCGCTGGAGCAGGCGTGCGAGTTGCTGGAGGAGCTGACCGCGACGCGCGCCGAGAGCAGGGACTCGGGAGAAAGGACGAGCAAGCCCAGGCTGGACAAGGAGTCCCGGTTGGGCGTGGCCCGAGCGAGAGCCATCCACATGCTCATCAACGAGTGCGTGGCGGTCTTCAAGGAGCACATCCGAGAAATCGAGGAGGGGGGCTTCGAGCAGGAGCTGATATCGGCGCGCCAGGATGTGCGCGCCAGGGTCAAGACCATCAAGCGCATCACCCGGGAGAAGGGCTACGAGAGCGAGCGGGTGCTGCAGATCGAAGCGGCGGGCTTCCGGACGCTGGGAGGGTTGCTGGAGATGTTCGTCCCGGCGGTGCTGGCGAACGAGCCGAACCGGGAGGAGAAGAAGCTGCGACAGCTCCTGCCTCGGGAGTTCTTCCAACGTCCGGGGGAGTACGAGGAGGATCGGGACGAGGCGATCCGGAGGATGACGCCGTACCAGCGGCTGCTGTGCGTGACGGACTACGTCTCGGGGATGACGGACGGTCTCGCGGTGGAGCTGTACCAGCGGCTGTCCGGCATCAAGCTGCCGGGGTGAGGGGTCGCGCCCGGGCTACCGTCTCCCCTGCCCCTCCGGCCGAGCGGGCTGCGCGGGTGGGATGATGGGCTCCGTCACGGGGTTGCCGGGAACAGGGGCGACGGGCGCACCGAATCCGGCGGGGTCCCCTCCTGTGCGCGCGGCCCGCGACTCCGCGGCCTCCCTGGAGGCGCAGACCAGGAACAGACCGAGCGCCACGATACCGATTTCCAGCCAGGTCCTCTTTCGCACGAGCGCGA
This sequence comes from Archangium sp., assembly GCA_003249315.1. Taxonomy (GTDB): domain Bacteria; phylum Myxococcota; class Myxococcia; order Myxococcales; family Myxococcaceae; genus QKJM01. The sequence goes on along the minus strand of QKJM01000418.1, from coordinate 278 downwards.
GCTCCCTTCCTCCGGCAAAGGTGGGAACCGTTCCCCCAGGGACACAACCGGGAGGGCCGGGACGGCACCTCGCCCGCTACCGGGCCGAGGGGGGAGGACGAATTGACGGGCCAGGCCGAGGGGGAAGAGAACGGGCGCTGAAACTTCCGGCGGCTTCGCGTCACTCCTTCTCGTGGCCTGGCTCTCTGCGGTGCGAATGACATTCTCGGTCGAGGCGCCCTCCGGAGAGGACGGCGAGCAGCGGCTGCTGGCGCGGGCCCGGCGAGGAGACCCGACCG
>QKJM01000196.1 GCA_003249315.1 Archangium sp. | reverse complement strand
TGACGATGTTCCGGAAGATGTACCTCATCCGCCGCTTCGAGGAGCGCGCGGGTCAGCAGTACACGCTGGGGAAGATCGCCGGCTTCTGTCACCTCTACATCGGTCAGGAAGCCGTGGCGGTGGGCCCCAACGAGGCCATCCGTCCGGATGACTACATGCTGAGCGCGTACCGGGACCACGGCCAGCCGCTGGCGCGTGGCAGCGACGCGGGCATGGTGATGGCGGAGCTGTTCGGCCGCGGCACCGGCTACAGCAAGGGCAAGGGCGGCTCGATGCACATCTTCGACATCGAGCACCACTTCTACGGCGGCTACGGCATCGTCGGCGGGCAGATTCCGCTCGCCGCGGGCATGGCCTTCGCCAGCCGCTACCGCAACGAGGACCGCATCACCGTGTGCTACTTCGGTGACGCCGCGTCCAACCAGGGCGCCTTCCACGAGACGCTCAACATGGCGGCCAAGTGGAAGCTGCCCGTGCTCTACATCTGCGAGAACAACCGCTACGGCATGGGCACGGCCATGAGCCGCGTGTCGGCGGTGGCGGAGGTCCACAAGCGCGGCTGCGCCTACGGTATCCGCCACGAGGCCGTGGACGGCATGGACTGCCTGAAGATGTACGAGGCGGTGAAGGACGCGGCCGAGTACGTCCGCGCCGGCAACGGTCCGGTGCTGATGGAGGCCAACACCTATCGCTTCCGCGGCCACTCCATGGCCGACCCCGCCACCTACCGCTCCCGGCAGGAGGTGGAGGAGGAGCGCAAGCACGATCCCATCCCCGGCCTCAAGGCCTACACGCTGGAGCAGGGCCTGGCGACGGAGGCGGAGTTCGACGCCATCGACGCCGAGGTGAAGCGGATCGTGGACGCGGCGGTGAAGTTCGCCGACGAGTCGCCCGAGCCGAGCCTGGACGAGCTGTGGCGGGATACCCTCGTCGAGCCGGGCGAGGAGGATGTGCGCCCCCGTGAGCGCGTGCTGGGCGTGAAGGTGACGAACTGGCCCTCGTACCCCTCGGGCCAGGAGCTGAAGGTGACGTGGGACCTGGAGCCTCGCGAGGACGCCGAGAAGGCGGACAAGCAGGCGGGCCTGACTCGCTAGAGCCGTTCCATCGGATTACTGATTTCGGATTCGGAGCCAACGATGGCCGAGTTGATGTATCGCGAGGCGCTGAACCAGGCACTCGCCGAGGAGCTGGAGCGCGACGCCAACGTCTTCCTCATCGGAGAGGAGGTGGGTCGCTATCAGGGCGCCTTCAAGGTGTCCCAGGGGTTGCTGGACCGGTTCGGGAGCGCGCGCGTCATTGATGCCCCCATCTCCGAGCTGGGCTTCACCGGCATGTGCGTGGGCGCGGCGATGGTGGGGCTGCGCCCGATCGTTGAGATGATGACCTGGAACTTCGCCATCCTGGCGATGGATCAGATCGTCAACAACGCGGCGAAGCTGCGGCACATGAGCGGTGGCCAGCTCCGCTGTCCCATCGTCTTCCGCGGCCCGGGTGGCGCGGGCGGTCGGCTCTCCAGCCAGCACAGTCAGGCGCTGGAGGCCAACTACGCCCACTTCCCTGGCCTGAAGGTGATTGCGCCGGCCACCCCGGCGGACGCCAAGGGGCTGCTCAAGTCCGCCATCCGTGACGACAACCCGGTCGTGATGATCGAGGGCGAGCGCCTCTACTCCATCAAGGGGGAGGTGCCCGAGGGTGAGCACATCGTCCCCATCGGCAAGGCGGACGTGAAGCGCGAGGGCCGCGACGTCTCCATCATCACCTGGTCGCGCATGTACTACTTCTGCGAGGAGGCCGCGAAGCAGCTCGAGGCCGAGGGCATCTCCGCGGAGATCCTCGATCTGCGCACGCTGCGCCCGCTGGACGAGGAGGCGATCCTCGCCACGGTGCGCAAGACGAACCGCGTGGTTATCGTCGAGGAAGGCTGGCCCTTCGCCGGCGTGGGGGCCCAGGTGGTGGACCTCATCCAGTCGAGGGCCTTCGATGACCTGGACGCGCCCGTCCTGCGCGTCACCGGGCTCGACGTGAACATGTCCTACGCGGCGAACCTGGAGAACGCGTGCCAGCCGGACGCTCCGAAGATCATCGACGCCGTGAAGAAGGTCCTCTATCGCGAGGGAGCCTGAGACCGTATGGCCACGCCCATTCAGATGCCCGCCCTCTCCCCGACCATGAAGGAGGGGAAGCTCGTCAAGTGGCTCAAGAAGGAGGGTGACAAGATCTCCTCCGGCGAGGCCATCGCCGAGTGCGAGACCGACAAGTCGAACCTCGAGATCGAAGCCTACGATGACGGCTACCTGCTGAAGATCGTCGTGCCCGAGGGGCAGATGGCCGACGTCGGCGCACCCATCGCCTGGCTCGGCGAGAAGGGGGAGCAGGTCGACGTGTCCAAGGCCGGCGCCCCCGCCGAGCAGAAGGTCGAGGCTCCGGCTCCCGCCGCTCCGGCCCCTGCCGCTCCGGCCCCCGCCGCTTCGGCCCCCGCCGCTCCTCCTTCCGAGGGCATTGTCATCCAGATGCCCGCGCTCTCCCCCACCATGACGGAGGGGAAGCTCGTCAAGTGGCTCAAGAAGGAGGGTGACAAGATCTCCTCCGGCGACGCCATCGCCGAGGTGGAGACGGACAAGTCCAACCTCGAGGTGGAGGCCTACGACGACGGCACGCTCGCGCGCATCGTCGTCCAGGAGGGGGAGACGGCGAAGGTGGGGGCGCCCATCGCGTTCCTCGCTGGGAAGGGAGGCGCCCAGGTCGCCCCTGCCGCACCCGCGCCCGCTCCCCAGGTGGCCGCTCCAACCCCGGTTCCGGCTCCCCGACCCGCGGCGCCGGCTCCGGCTCCGGCTCTCGCGCCCACCGCTGGAGCCCGCCTGCGTGCCAGCCCGCTGGCGAAGCGGATGGCCCGTGAGCGAGGCGTGGATCTCTCTTCTGTTCGCGGCTCCGGTCCGTACGGTCGCATCGTCAAGCGCGACATCGAGCAGGCGCTCGCCCAGGCGCCGACTCCGGCCGTCGCGCGCCGGGCGCCGGCTCCCGCTCCGGGCGTGCGTCCCGAGCCTCGCGCGGTGCCTGTCTCCTCCATGCGCAAGGTCATCAGTCAGCGCATGGCGGAGGTGAAGCCTGGAGTGCCCCACTTCTACCTCTCGGTGGACGTGGAGATGGACGCGGCGATGAAGATCCGCGAAGAGGCCAAGGCGCTGGAGACGAAGGTCTCCGTCAACGACGTCATCATCAAGGCCGCGGCCATGGCCCTGCGCCGCTACCCGAAGATGAACGTGGCGCTGCAGGGGGACACCATCCTCCACTTCGAGACGGTGGACGTGGGCATCGCCGTGGCCATCGAGGACGGCCTCATCACCCCCGTCATCCGCGACGCGGACCAGAAGGGGCTGGCGGCCATCTCCTCCGAAGCGAGGGATCTGGCCGAGCGGGCCCGCAAGCGCGCCCTCAAGCCGGACGAGTACTCTGGCGGCTCGCTCACCGTGTCCAACCTGGGAATGTTCGGCATCGACTCGTTCATCGCCGTCATCAACCCACCCCAGGCCGCCATCCTCGCGGTGGGCCAGGTGGCCGACAAGGTGGTGGTGCGCGACGGGCAGATGGTGGTGCGCAAGGTGATGACGGTGACGCTCTCGGGCGACCACCGCGTCATCGACGGCGCCATCGGCGCGGAGTACCTGCGCGAGTTCAAGGCGCTGCTCGAACACCCCATGCGGCTGCTGTTCTAGCCAACGACTCCCCGGCGGGTCGCCCCTCGAGGTGACCCACCGGGGTGGTCCGGGTCGCTACTCCCGGGTCGGCTCATGCCGATGCATCTCATGCTCGAGTCGGCGCTGGGCCTGGGTGACCTCGGCCTGCTGCTCGCGGGGAGTCCCCGTCGGCAGGTCCTCCTCATGCTCCTCGGAGCGGCCCCGGATGCCGGGCCATGGCTCCGGGCGGGTGGACTGCCAGTGGTTGATGTGCTCCGCGTATCCGTCGTCTCGTCGTTTCTGCGTCATCTGTCGTCACCTCCTCTCGTACCGGGGTACGTCTCTCTCTACGGTGGGGACCAGGGAGGCGCGGGCCAACCGGGGAGGGGAGATGGCGCGGGTGCTGCTTCCCCGTTCGCCGGGTAGACGGCAAAAAGAGCCAGCATTCCATTCGTATGCTGCTTAACCTTGAAAAAGATGAACGACGACGAGACGAGACGCATGCGGCTCGATGAGGGCGCTCGGGAGCAGGAGGAGGAGAGGGGAGGTCCGGACTCCCTGGGGTTCTCCCTGCGCAAGGCCCTGCTGGGCGCCGTCTTCCCCCTGTCCACGGAGCAGCTCGTCCGACTGGCGCGGGAGAACGAGGCGCCCGCGAGCCTCCTGTCCCTCCTGGGAGGGCTGCCGTCGAGGCGGTTCGACTCCCAGGCGGCGGTGCGGCAGGCGCTGGAGTCCCGGCCGGGTCTCGAGGCGGAGTCTCCCGAGGCGTCGCCCTCGGAGCTCGGGCCCGAGCGCTGAGTCTCCCCTCGGGCGGGGGGAAGGCACTCCGCGTGGAATGCGTCGTACCGGAGTGCCCGGTGATGATCCGACAGTGGACCGTCTTCAACACGGCCCATCGGGTTTTGCTCGTGACGTGGTATCTCTTGGGGGGTGGGCGCCTGGGTGGCTGTGGGTGGGGGATGGTGGTCGGCCTGGCCCGGAGAGGATACGCATGCAACCAACAGACCTCCCCGCCGTGCTCTATGTCGACGACGACGCTCTCAATCTGAGGGTGTTCGAAGCGAACTTCGGGCAACGCTTCCGCATCTTCCGGTGCTCGACGCCGGCCGAGGCGCTGGCGTTGTTGGAGCAGAAGCGCAGCGAGATTGGTGTCGTCCTTTCGGACCAGCGCATGCCCGGGATGACGGGCGTGGAGCTGCTGGAGCGGGCGCGTACGCTGGCGCCGGATGCCAAGCGCATGCTGGTCACGGCCTACTCGGACATGCAGGCGGTGATCGACGCGGTGAACCGCGGGCAGGTGAGCCGCTACTTCGTCAAGCCGTGGGATCGGGCGGAGGTGCTGGCCGCGCTGGAGGACGGGCTGAAGATCGCCCGCCTGGAGCTGCGCATCCGCGAGGTGGAAGGGCGGATGATGAAGGCCGAGCGTCTGGCCACGCTGGGTCAGGTGACGGCCGGCATCGCCCACGAGCTGATGGGGCCGGTGGGCTACCTGACGCAGAACGTGGCCTCGCTGCGGCGCGATCTGGAGGGCGTGGTGCAGTACTGCTCCAAGCACCTGGCGGAGGACGCCTCTCCCGAGGTGGCGAGCGTGCTGGAGGATCTGCCGTCGCTCCTGCAGGACCTGGCCACGGGGGCGGATCACCTGCGGCAGGTGGCGCTGGGACTGCGGGCGCAGGCACGTGGCGAGGACATGGAGGCCTCGGCGGACGTGGCCGAGGTGGTGTCCTTCGCGGTGAAGCTGGCGCGCGCGGAGGTGAGGGATCGGGCACGCATCACCACCATGGGCGAGCCGGTGCGGGTCTCCTTCGGGCCGGTGAAGCTGTGCCAGGTGCTGCTCAACCTCATCGTCAACGCGGCGCAGGCCATGGAGGGCACGGGCCGGACGGGCCGCATCGACATCCGGTGGACGGCGGGCGATGACGACGTGTCGCTCATCGTGGCCGACAACGGCTGTGGCATCCCCGAGGAGATTCAGGAGAAGATCTTCCAGCCGCTCTTCACGACCAAGCCGGTGGGAGTGGGCACGGGCCTGGGCCTGTCCATCTGCAAGGAGCTGGTGGTGCAGGCGGGTGGCTCGGTGAAGCTGTCCTCGGTGAAGGATCAGGGCACGGAGGTGATGCTCACCCTCCAGAAGCTCCCTTCCCCCTGAGGCCGAAGGCGTTGTGGAGGAGGCGTCGCACACGCTCCAGCGCCTCCTCCTCGTGGTCGCGCACGTGCTCCACGAGCACCGCGCGCCGCGTGTTGCCTCCGTTGTCGGGGCGCCAGGCCACCACCAGGGCGTAGTGGCGGGGCGCGCGCTCCACCACCTCCACCGCGCACACCTCGTCGAAGTGTACCCACTCGGTGCGGGTGGCCCCCGGCGCCAGGCGGAGCTGCTCCAGCCGTAGCCGCTCGCCGACGAAGTGCAGCACGAAGCGTCGCCGGCCAAGCTGTCCCTCCAACCGCAGAGAGAAGCCCACCAGCGAGGCCGCCAGGCCCCCCAGCACCAGGGGCATCACCGGGAGCTGCGTCTCTTCTCCGCCCACCAGCACCCACACCACCGCGCTGGCCGCGAGCAACGCCGCCAGCAGCAGGAAGAGCCCGGGGAGTTGTCGCCGCCAGAAGGAGGGAGGCAGGGACTCGCCCACCAATCGCCCTGGCTCGTAGCGCAGGCGCACATCTCCCAGGCGGCGTGGGGCGGGGTTCTGCTCCAGGGCGTTCGTGAAGCTCGCCACGCTGTCAGCATAGCCCCTTTCGCCTCCCTCGAAGTCCAATGCGAGCTGTGCCATGCTCCTCCCCATGGAGCTCCCCTTCGAGACGGAAGAAGGTGAGGGTGAGGGGGATGGGGGGACCCTCGCCTCAACGGTGCTGCTCGTGGATGACGAGGTGGTGGTGCGCGACGTGTGCGCCCGCGTGCTCGCCCGCGAGCAGGATCTGCTGGTGACCCTGGCCGAGGATGCCGAGCAGGCGCTGGCGCAGCTTCGGGCTCAGCGCTTCGACGTGCTCGTCACCGACAAGAACCTCCCGGGAATGGGAGGCGTGGAACTCATCGCCGAGGCCCGACGCCTGCAGCCGGCGCTGGAGGCGGTGATGATCACCGGCTACGCCAGCACGGAGTCCGTGCTCGCCGCCTTCTCGGCGGGCGCGAGCGACTACATCCTCAAGCCCTTCGAGGATCTGCAGTTGGTGCGGGCCAAGGTACGAGCCGCGCTGGAGCGCCGCGCGGAGCGGGTACAGGGGCGCGAGCTGGCACGGCGCATGGCCCGGGAGGCCTCCGAGCTGCTGCGAGTGGGCCGGCATGCTCCGGCCCTGGCTCGTGGCCGCCTGGAGGAGCAGATCTACCTCTACGAGCAGGCCACTCGCGCGGGGAGCAGCGGGCACGTGGCGGTGGTGGGCAGCCTGGCGGCGCAGGAGGCCCTGCGGCAGGAAGGACTCGAGGCGGTGGCGCTGGAGCCGGACTCGCCGGCGTTGGAGGGGGCGGACGTGGTGGTGCTGGAGACGGGGGCGCCTCTCTGGTGGGAGCTCGCCGAGCGCCTTCAGGCCGCCTCCCCGGATGTGATGCTGCTGGCCAGCCCCCAGGCGGATCTGGCGGACCTGTTGGATGCCATCTCCCTGCGACTGGAGCTGGTGGGCTACGGCAGCGCCACGCTCTCGCCTCAGGCGCTGGCGGATCGGGTGCGGATGTTGTTGCTGCGCCGCAGCCTCCAGCGGGCTCAGTCCGGGCTGGCCGCCGCCCTGGCCGCATTCCGCGAGAGCCTGCGGGAGGACGAGAGCGCCGAGTAGGGGGCGAGGACGCGGGCCGTCTCGAGCCCGCAAAAGCGAAGCGCCCACCTTCAGGAGAAGGTGGGCGCCTCAGTGACCCTGCCGGGATTCGAACCCGAGTTTGTGCCGTGAGAGGGCACCGTCCTAACCGCTAGACGACAGGGCCAAGCTGACTACGATACAACGAACTGGGGAACTAGGATTCGAACCTAGATAAGCAGAGTCAGAGTCTGCTGTCCTGCCGTTAGACGATTCCCCAAGAACTTCCCGGCGCTGCTTGCCGCCGGCTGACTGCTCACTACCTACTTCAACTGCCCGGCTGCTTCAACTTTCTTTTCAACTCCCGGGCTACCTCGACTTCTTCCCGGTCTTCTTCTTCCGCTTGTCCGCCGGCTTCTTCACCGGACGGGCCGGCTCGGAGTCCAAAGGGACGATGTAGATGCGAACCTCGTCGTTCGCCTCATAAATGTTCAACCCTTCGAACTTCTTCCCCGACGGGTTGACGATGTGTACCGCTTTCACCCCAGGCTGGTTGACGATCATCCGCCTGGGGAAGGCACTGACGGGATAGGCGGACTTGTAATAGTCCATCGTCCTGTCGAAGTTGCCCGGTGCCCGGTACCTGTTCTCGCCCACCTTCTGGACGCCGTCTGGGAGCTGTGCTCCGTTGACTGTGTCCGCCGCTGCTCCCGACATCCAGAGAGCCGCCACCACCGCCCCGAACGGG
>QKJM01000538.1 GCA_003249315.1 Archangium sp. | reverse complement strand
TGCCAGACGTGCTCGGTGTGCTCCAGCAAGGCGTAGCGCCGCAGCTCGCGCGCGGGGTTCGCCGGATCGAAGATGCACACCTCCATCTTCCGCGCGTGCTCGCTGAAGATGGCGAAGTTGACTCCATTGCCCTGGTACGTGGCGCCCAGGGGATACGGCCTGCCCGGGAGCACCTCCGCCCGATTCATCACGCACTCCTCTCCAAGAGAATCATGGGGAAGCCGGCCAGCAACGGCGACAGGGGCAGCCTCACGCCGTCCTCCTCACGCCCCGGCCGCACCTCCTGCCCTGTCAGCACGTTCCGGAAGGTCATGCTCGCATAGGACTCGGGCAGCACCAGCGAGGTCTGCTCGTAGGCCTGCACCAACCCCCCGGGGGACTCCAGCGCCGCGAGCGTATAGCGCGGCGCGAAGGCGATGAGCACGGCCTCCTCGTGCTCCCGGGCGAAGGCCACGGCCGCGTCCGCGCGGGGGCCGAGCAGATCCAACGCCTGGTAGCCACCGTGGCGGAAGAGGGCCGCCTGGCGCTTTCGCAGGCGAAGTCCCTCGGCCAGCAGGAAGAGTTTCGCCCGCCCGTCGTCCAGCTCCGTCACCAGCCGCGTACACAGCTCGAGCCGATCCTCCGCCGCCTCCCTGTCCAGCGCCTCCAGCAGCCGCTCCCGCAGCGCATAGTCCACCGGCCTCCGGTTGTCCGGATCCACCAGCGACAGGTCCCACAGCTCGCTGCCCTGGTAGGTGTCCACCACCCCGGGCGAGACCAGCTTCAGCAGGAGCTGGCTCAGCGCATTGAGCTGCCCGGCCCGCTCGATACGGCGCTTGAAGATCCGCACGTCCTCGAGGAAGACGCGGCTCTCTCGCGCATCCAGACTGGACTCCACGTAGCGGCGCACCGCCTCCTCGTAGGCGCTGTCCGGGTTGGTCCACGAGGTGCGGGCCTTGGCCTCCTTGATGGCCTTGAGCATGTAGTCGCGCACGCGGTGGCGGAAGTCCGCCAGTCCCTCCGCGGAGAGGGACTCTCCCATGGGCCAGACCCCCACCACCGTCTGGAAGAAGAGGTACTCGTCGTTGGCGCCAGGCGCGGGACCATCCGGGAGCTGCGTCTGGAACTTCGCCGTCAGCCGAGCCCAGCGGCGCACCCGGCGGCGCCACTCCTCGGGAACCTCGGAGAGCACGAAGAGGCGCGCGCGCACGTCCTCGCTTCGCTTGGTGTCGTGCGTGCTGGAGGAGAGCATGCTCGCCGGCCAGCTCTCCGCCCGCTCCTGGTTGCGCAGATGGAAGGTGGTGATGCGCGTGCCGAAGCGCTCCGGCTCTCCGCCCACCTCGTTGAGCGCCACCAGCCGGTTGTAGTTGTAGAAGACGGTGTCCTCCAGCCCCTTGGCCATCACCGGCCCCGTCACCTGCTGCAGCTTCATGGCGAAGGTGAGCATCTCCGCCCGCTCCTCCGCCCGCAGGTGCTCCGGGTAGCGCCGCAGGAGGATGTCCTCCAGGAACTCGAAGACGCTGGCGTTGGTGGTCGCGTTGCGCTGCTTCGCCCGCGCGATGGTCCACTGGATGTACTGCACGTCGCGCGCGTCCAGCTCCGGCCGCCAGTCGTCCACGTAGGTGCGGTAGACGGGAAAGAGCGCGATGAACTCCGTCAGGGCCCGTCGCAGGCTGTTGAGGGTGAAGTCGCGCGTGCGCCGGTTCATCTCAGAGATGAGGTTGAGCCGGTGCGCCAGCATGTTCATCTCGCTGGCCATGAAGTCGCGCATGATGAGGCGCTTCTTCTCATGGACCAGCTCCTCGAAGTCCAGCTCCTCCCCGATGAAGCGGTGGTACGTGTCCGTCAGCGACTTCTCCGCCGCCTGCTGCACGAGGATGCCCCCCACCGCGTTGGCGAAGCGATAGCCGGTGGTGCCGTGTACCGCCCACGACTCGGGGATGCGCTCGCGACCGCCCTGGATCTTCTCCACCACCATGTAGAGCGCCTTGCGCAGCGGCGGGGATGGCTGCTCGTTCGTCTCCTCCCGCCAGCGCTCGCGCAGGCGCTGCTCCACCGCTGACCAGCCCTCCCCCGCCTCCCCGTGCTCGGCCTCGAAGAGGGCTCGCGCCCGCTCCACGAAATACTGCCCCTGCAGGTTGGAGAAGTAGGACGTCGGATCGTACAGCCCGTCCGGATGGTCTATCCGCAGCCCGGTGACCCAACCCGCGCGCAGCCAGTCGAAGATGCGCTGGTGCGCGTGGAAGAACACCTCCGGATCCTCCACCCGGATGGCGGCCAGTCCGTTGATGTCGAAGAAGCGGCGGTAGTTGATCTCCTCTCCCGCCACCCGCCAGTGCGCCAGCCGGTAGCTGCACCCGGAGAGCAGCGCGTCCAGCTCGTCGAAGGAGCGTGCATCCCCCGGGGTGCCGTTGATGAACGACACGCCAGCGGCGATGTGCTCGGCCACCTCGGGGCTGGCCTCGGCCAGCGCTCCCAGCCGGCGCTTGATGACCTCCTTCTCCCGATTGCGCTCGATGACCCGCTCGTGCTCGGTCTCCGTACGCTCCGGCAGGTGGGCGATGGCGGTGAGGATGGACTGCAGCTCGATGAGGTGCGGCTCCTCCGCTCCCAGCCGCGCCTCCAGCGCCTCCAGCTCGTGCCGCAGCACCCGACCGTACTGCCGGGGGGCCACCGGGAAGACGTGCTCGTAGTAGTGGACGGAGAAGGCCCCGTCCTGGAAGGCCAGCTTCAGCTCGCTCCGCTCCAGCACCGTCCCGTACTGGTCCCCCAGCACCGGCAGGAGGACCTTGTCCTCCAGCTCGTTCTTCACCGGGTGCCAGTCGATGTCGAAGTACTTCGCGTACAGGGAGGAGGGCCCGTTCTCCAGCACGTCGAACCACAGAGGATTGAAGGTTTCGATCCCCATGTGGTTGGGCACCACGTCCAGCACCTGACCCAGCCCCTGCTCGCGCAGGGAGACGCAGAGGGCCGCGTGCTCCTCCGGCGAACCCACCTCCGGGTTGAGCCGGGAGTGATCCACGCAGTCATACCCGTGGGTGCTCCCAGGACTCGCCGCGAGGTAGGGCGAGCAGTACACGTCCGACACCCCCAGCCGAGCCAGATAGGGCAGCACCTGACTCAGCGCGGTGAAGGAAAACCCCTGGTGGAGCTGCACGCGGTAGGTGGCCAGCGGCGTGGGGCGCGCCAACACCTCCGCGCTCACCCGCTCGTACAAAGCGCCGACCAGGGCCTCCACGTCCGCGCCGCCCGGCTCCGCCATGGTGTCCCTGCCCTCTGGCTGTTCCATAGACACCCTCTCGTAGAACCCTGGAGCCTACCTGACTACCTCGGCGACACCCTTCCGCACGCTATCCAACGCTCCGCCCCCAGCCCGCAAAGGCAGAGGGCCCGCCACCCGGGTGACGAGCCCCCTCCGAAAGACGGCAGTCGAAGACCGGCGATACCGCTCAGCTCAAGTGGTTCTTCAGGTACCTGTTCATCTCGAACATGTCGACCGAATCCCGGCCGTCGAAGATGGCCTTGAGAGCCTCGTCGGTCTTGATCACCTTCTTGTTCTGCGGATCCTGGAGGTTGTGCTCCCGGATGTAGGCCCACAGCTTGCTCACTACCTCGGTGCGCGGCTTGGGCTCGCCTCCGACGACCTTCGCCAGCTCGGGCGAAGGCTGCAGCGGCTTGAGGAAGGCCGCGTTCGGCTTCTTGGCAGGAGCATTGGGATCGGCGGGAGCCTTCGTGGAGGTGCTCTTCTTGGCGGCCATTCTGCTCGGATCTCCTCCCCCCAGGCGTGCGCGGGGGCGTTTCGCGGCTTGTTCACAGACGGTGCCGTCGGGCGCCTCCTAGCATGCCCGAGGCCGAAAAACAGCCTCTAGCTGCATTTTTCCCCCTGTGCGCCCGACGCGAACCCCCGGGACGAGGGGCACCTCCCCTACCAGGGGAGTGGGAGGCCGAGCACGAAACCGGAGCCGCGTACCCGCCGGGTTTCCGGGCTACCCGGGACCTGACGGAGCCATGGAAGCGAAATCGTCCACTGGCCGAGTGTGTTCGAATGGCGAGGTTCGGTTGACATGCGCCGGACTCAAGTGTCAGGAAGCCCGCCAGCATGCCCGCCAAAGCTGCCTTCTACGATGTCGACGGGACGCTCGTGAAGACGAACGTCGTCCACGTCTACGCCTACTACGCGATGAACCGGGGCTCACTGCTGGGCACTGTGGGGAGAACCCTCGCGACCGCGGCCAGCGTCCCCCTGTTCGCCGCCATGGACGCCCTGGACCGGAAGACCTTCAACGAGTTCTTCTACCGGTACTACGCCGGCCTGTCCGAGGACCGGCTCGTGTCCATCGCCGAGGACATGTTCGAGGACGTGCTCCAGCCCGCCCTCTACTCCGAGTCGAAGGACCTGATCGATCAGGCGCGCCGGGTAGGGTGCCGGATCGTCCTCGTCACCGGAGCCCTGGACTTCACCATGCGCCCCCTGGCCCGCTACCTGGGAGCGGACGAGCTGATCGCCAACAAGATGCAGTTCGTGGGCGGCGTGGCCACCGGCAAGGTGATCCCCCCCATCATCGAGGGGGCCAACAAGGCCAACGCCATCCGCTCCTACTGCGTGCGCGAGGGGCTGTCCCTGGACCAGTGCCACGGCTACTCCGACAGCTCCTCCGACTACGCCATGCTGTCCGTGGTGGGGCGGCCCACCGCCGTCAACCCGGACCTGCGCCTGCGAAACATCGCCCGGGCCTACAACTGGCCCATCCTCGACCTCAAGTAACGAAAGCCGCTCTCACCCATGCGCCCGCTCAAGACGCTCCGGAAGTTGTACGACGAGGAAAGCCAGGTGGTCATCACCGAGAAGGGGAGCCCGCCCCGGGCCCTCTTCTACGGGGAGAACTTCCTCCTCGAGGACCTGCCCGTGGGGACCCGGGTCATCTTTCCCCGTCCCCCCATGACCGGCGTGCCCAACGTCAAGGCCGCCATCCGCTGGGCCATCAACCACCCCGAGGACATGGAGCCCCTGCACGCCCTGCTCCGCCCCGGCATGCGGCTCACCTGCGTCATCGACGACATCTCCGTCCCGCTGCCGCCCATGGTGACGCCCGACGTGCGCCAGTCCATCCTCGAGGTGGTGCTGGAGCTCGCCGCCGACTCTGGCGTGGATGACATCCACCTCGTCATCGCCAACGCCCTCCACCGCCGCATGACCGAGTCGGAGATGCGGCGCATGGTGGGCACGAAGATCTTCGACGCCTACTACCCGGACCGCTACTACAACCACGACGCCGAGGATCCGGACGGCATCGTCGAGCTGGAGCGCAGCCCTTGCGGCTCGCACGTGGTGGCCGTCAACCGCCGGGTCGCCGAGAGCGATCTGATCGTCTACGTGAACGTCAACTTCGTGCCCATGAACGGCGGGCACAAGTCCATGGGTACGGGCGTGGCCAACTACGCCTCGCTCCGGGCGCACCACAACCCGAAGACGATCCGCGACACCGAGAGCTACATGGAGCCGGGTCGCAGCGAGCTGTACCGGCGCAACCAGCGCATCGGCGAGGCCATCGACAAGCACCTGAAGGTGTTCCACATCGAGACGAGCCTCAACAACCGCATGTTCGGCCCGGGGGTGGAGTTCCTCGCCAAGAAGGAGGAGGACTACACCGAGGCGGACCGGCTGAAGCTGCAGGCCATGCGCTTCGCGCTCTCGAAGATGCCACGAGCGGCCGCGCGCACGGTGCTCAACTCCATCCCCGCCCCCTACGAGGTGACGGGGGTGTTCGCCGGCGCCACCGAGCCCACCCACGCCAAGACGCTGGAGAAGGTGTGGCAGCAGTACGTGGTGCCGGTGGAGGGGCAGAGCGACATCGTCATCTTCCCCATCCCCTTCATCTCCCCCTACAGCGTCAACTCCATCCTCAACCCGCTGCTGGTGCAGGTGATGGCGCTGGGCTACTTCTTCAACCTCAACCGCGGCGTGCCGCTGGTGAAGAAGGGCGGCGTGCTCATCCTCACCCACCCGGCCTACGACGAGTTCGACCCGGTGCAGCACCCCAGCTACATCGAGTTCTTCAACCGGCTGCTGCCGGAGACGCGCGACGCGGTGCAACTGGAGCAGAAGTACGAGAAGGAGTTCGCCGAGAACCCCAGCTACGTACACCTCTATCGCAAGGGCAACGCGTACCACGGCGTACACCCCTTCTACATGTGGTACTGGGGCGAGAACGGCCGCCAGCACATGGGCAAGGTGATCGTCGCCGGAGGGGAGAACAACCACGTCCCTGCCCTGATGGGGTGGGAGCGCACCGACACCCTCACCGAGGCCATCGAGGAGGCACGCGGCTTCATGGGCCGCTCGGCCAGCATCAGCATGCTGCGCATCGCCCCCACCGTCATGGTCGACGTGAAGTGACGTCGTAGCACCGGATTCCTGCGTCATGAGTCTTCCTGAGTTGAACGTCTCCGAGGTCTTCGCCGGCAAGCGCCTGCTCTTCGCCGGCTCCACCGGCTTCGTGGGCAAGGTCACCCTGTCCATGCTGCTGTCCCGCTACGGCGAGACGCTGGACAAGCTGTACGTGCTGGTGCGGAAGGGCAGCGCCGCCTCCGCCGAAAAGCGCTTCTTCGACAAGGTGGCCACCAGCGAGCCCTTCCAGCCGCTGCGTGACGCCCATGGCGAGGAGGGCGCGCTCGAGTTCATCCGCCGCAAGTGCGAGGTGCTCGACGGCGACATCACCGACCCGCACATGGGCCTCACCGAGGAGCAGGCCGCCGCCCTCACCGGGCAGGTGCATGCCATCGTCAACTGCGCGGGCCTGGTGTCCTTCAACCCCTCGCTGGAGGTGGGCCTCAACGTCAACACCCACGGCGTGAAGTACACCGTGGACCTGGCGCTGCAGTGGGGCGTGCCGCTGATCCACATGTCCACCGCCTTCGTGGCCGGCAACCGCAGCGGGCTCGTCTTCGAGGACGAGGAGCTGGACGGCTACTTCCCCCGCAAGGACGAGCTGGACGGGCGTGACTTCAGCCTCGAGCAGGAGCTGGCGGACGCGGAGAAGATCGTCGCCCGACTGCGCCAACAGGCGGATGACAAGGCCCTCACCTCCCTCTTCCGCAAGAAGGCGCTGGAGCGCCTGGAGCGGGAGGGCCGCGACGTACGGGACGAGAAGACGCTGCGGCTGGCCGTGGGCCGCGAGCGCAAGCTGTGGCTCACCGGCGAGCTGGTGCGCGCCGGCATGGAGCGCGCCCAGCACTGGGGCTGGCCCAACACCTACACCTACACCAAGAGCCTGGGCGAGCAGGTGATGGCGAAGACGCCGGGCCTGCGCTACTCCATCGTCCGGCCCTCCATCGTCGAGTCCGCCCACCACTTCCCCTTCCCCGGGTGGAACGAGGGCTTCACCACCTCGGCGCCGCTGGCCTTCGCCGGCATCAAGGGTCAGCGCAACATCCCCGCCGGCGAGCGCACCATCCTCGACATCATCCCGGTGGATCAGGTGGCCGGCGCCACCATCGGCATCACCGCGCACGCCATGCAGGTGGAGGAGCGGCGCGTCTACCACCTGGCCAGCGGGGACAAGAATCCCTTCTACGCCAGCCGCTCCATCGAGCTGGTGGGCCTCTACCGGCGCCGCTACTACCGGAACAAGGAGACGGGCAACAAGCTGCTCAATGAGCTGCGCTCGCGCGTCGAGCCCATTCCGGTGAGCCGCAAGACGTTCGAGAGCATCAGCGCCCCCATGTTCGTCAAGGGCGCGCGCTTCCTCAAGCAGGTCATCGACGAGGTGAAGCCCGCCTGGGGCGCCCCCGGCATCCAGGCCACTCTGGAGCAGGCCCGGGGGAAGCTGGATGACATGGAGAGCCAGGCCCAGAGCCTCACCGGGCTGATCGACCTGTTCCTCCCCTTCCTCTCGGACAACCGCTACGTCTTCCGCTGCGACAACACCCGCTCGGTGTTCGTGCGAATGGCCGCGCAGGACCGGGCGAGGATTCCGTGGGATCCGGAGGCGCTCGACTGGCGCGCCTACTTCCTCGACACCCACCTGCCCGGCCTGGAGAAGTGGGTGTTCCCCGGACTGGAGGAGGAGACGAAGCGGCGCCCCGTCATCCCCGCGAACAGAGACCTGCTGGAGATGCTCGAGGCCTGCGTCCATGCCTGGCGACACCGGGTGGCCTTCCGCATGGTG
>QKJM01000326.1 GCA_003249315.1 Archangium sp. | reverse complement strand
GGGTGGCGGCAATGGCAACAACGGCGGCGGTTGGGGCAGGCCCGGCAATGGCGGCGGCAACAGCGGCGGCAACAGCGGCGGCAATGGCGGCGGCAACAGTGGCGGCGGCAACGGCGGCGGCTGGGGCAACCCCGGCAACGGCGGTGGCAACGGCAACAGTGGCGGCAGCAATGGCGGCGGCAACGGCAACAACGGCGGCGGCTGGGGCAAGGGCAAGGGCAAGAAGTAGCTCGTGACGCATGGGCCGCTCTCCGCCTCCCCTGGCGGGGGGCGGCCCTCCTGGCTTCATTCCTCCTGCCCGAGCGGCCTCCGGGCCCGGGCCTCAACCCCTGTTCGTCCCGCGCACGGTGGGGCAGGACAGGTGTAGCCTGAAGGGCGCATGGGCTCGACAGCAGCGGCACGTGAGGCGTTGGACGTTGGCATCATCGGCAGTGGCACGGCGGGTAGCGCGGCGGCGCTCCTCCTCGCCCGCTCGGGCCACCGCGTCACCCTCTATGAGCGCGTCCCCGAGCCCGAGCCCATCGGCGCTGGCATCGTCTTGCAGCCTTCCGGCCTGTACGTGCTGGCACGGTTGGGGCTCGCGGAGGAAATCATCCAGCGTGGCGCCCCCATCCATCGTCTGCTCTGCCAGACGGCCCGCGGGCGCACCGTCGTCGACCTGTCCTACGCCTCCGTCTCCGAGTCCTTCTACGGCCTGGGAATGCACCGCGGCGTCCTCTTCCAGAGCCTCCACGCGGCGCTGAAGCGCGAGCCCGGGGTTTCCCTGCGCTGTGGGGTGGACGTCGAGGCGCTGGCCTCCGAGGGCCCGCTCCAGTCCGTCGTGGAGGCGGGCACGGGCGTCCGGCATGGGCCACACTCGCTCATCATCGTCGCGGACGGCGCGCGCTCACGGCTGCGAGAGAGCTCTGCGCTGGCCACGTCGGTGCGCACCTACCCGTGGGGAGCGCTCTGGTTCGTCGGGGTGGATCCCGAGCACCGCTTCCGCGACGAGCTGTACCAGGTGGTGGATGGCACGCAGCGGCTGTTCGGTCTGCTGCCCACGGGGCTGGGGCCCGAGGGCAACACGCAGCAGGTGAGCCTCTTCTGGAGCATCCGCTGCGACCAGGTGGACGCGTGGCGCCGCGAGGGACTCGAGCCCTGGAAGCAACAGCTCCTGCGCTACGTGCCACGCGCGGACGCGCTGCTGGCGCAGTTGGAGCAACCCGAACAGGTGCTCTTCTCCCAGTACATGGACGTCGTGATGCGCCCCTGGCACACCTCCAATGTCGTCTACCTGGGAGACGCCGCCCATGCCATGAGCCCCCAGCTCGGACAGGGCTGCAACCTGGCCCTCATGGACGCGCTCGTCCTCGCCGAGTGCATCTCCGAGGAGGACTCCCTGCCCGAGGCGCTCGCCGCGTACGATGGGCGGCGGCGGGCCCACCTGGGCTACTACCAGTTCGCCACCCGGTGGCTGACGCCCTTCTTCCAGTCCGACTACACCCCTCTGGGGTGGCTGAGGGATGTCTTCATGGGCCCGGCCTGTCGCCTGCCTTGGGTGGGTCGGCAGATGGTGCTGAGCATGTGCGGCATTTCGCTCGGCCCCTTCTCTCCCCCTCTGCCCGTGGGCAGCGACACTCCTCCGCTGCTGGCAGCGGGGGCGTGATGTGAGGGTGACGAATCCGCTGACACCTTCGAGCGGACTTCGAGCGCCTTCAAGCGGCTCACTCCTCCTTGTAGCCTCCGAAAATGAGGCCTACGCCAGCGTGGAGCATCACGTTCTGCCCCAGGGGTTTCTGGAGCACGGAGACCTCGGGCATCAGGTGGAACCAATTCCCGATGGGCACGGCGAGTCCCAGGGACGATCCCACCTGAAGCCCCCCGCTGGAGGACGGACTCTCGCCGAAGACATAGGCGACTCTTGGCCCGAGCACCAACTGGTACCCCTCCATGTTCACGCCGATGAGCAGCGGGAGTTTCGCCATCCCCGGGCCGTCCCAGCTACCACCGCTGTAGAGCATGGGTGAATAGGACACACTGGGGGCCAGTGTGAGATCGAATCCGCTCCGCAACGAGGGCGCGCGCAGTAGCGCGAACCGGGCATCCGCCTCGACGCCCAAGACGAAGAGTTTGACACCAGCATCGAGCCGCTCGGTCAGGCCATAGCGAATGCCGATTTCCCCTTGAGGATAGGCAACGCCCGGGCTGTCGAGACTCATCGTGGCCTGCACCCCAGGGGTGACCGATACCTGGAGCTGTCCCGGGTCCAATGTACGGGCCATCCCGGTCGAAACACAGCCCGACGCGAAAAACCCCAGCAGAGAGACGACGAGCAATAGCGATATTCGATTCATCCCCGGGCCCCAAGCACACACCATGCCAGGGCCAGTTCCTCATGCTGGCGGACCTGATACACACGCTCTTCTCACGAGCCTGTGCATCCGGATGCACAAGGCGCAACGCTCTTGTGTACTCGTGGTGAGCACCTGCTGGCGCTCATCTGGCGCGAGCGCCTCGGAAGGGTTCGGCGGATAAAGGGTCTCTTTGTGACAAAAGTCACAGACGATACCAGGAAAACTCCATAAACATGGAAATCGTCCTTCCCTGAGCCTCGAACCGAGGTCCATGGAAGGCCCGGTACATCCACCGAGATAGGGCAAGCCCCTTCACCTCCATGAACCGAGGCATCAGAGATGATTGGAAAAAAGACCCTCCTCCTCTCCCTCTCCACTGCGCTGCTGGCCATCATGGGCTGCGGAGAGCCTCCCAAGGACAACGTGGTGCAGGACGAGAGCGTAGGTGTCGCTGAGAACGCCATGGTGCTCAGCTCTCGTCTGGCCACGCCCTCCCTGCTCTTCACCGACGCGCCGACCATCTGGAGCCAGTACTCGCCCACCGTCCTGCATGAGCCGGGATGGGATCGCTATCGGATGTACTTCGGGCGCAACAATCCCAACGCCAGCGGCTACAGCGCGGATCGCATCTGGCTGTCCGAGAACTTCGGCGATGGCCTGAACGGCTCGCAGTGGATCAACACCATGATGGTGCTGGACATCAATCCTCTGCCCAACACGGGCGAGAGCCGGCTCATCCACGACCCGACGGTGGTGAAGATCAACAACACGTGGCACATGTACTACACCGGCACGGATGACGCGAATGGCCTCTGCAACCGGATATTCCATGCGGATAGCGCCGACGGTGTCAACTGGACGCGGCGCGGCAAGGTGACGGGCCTGCGCGAACCGGACACCACCTGCCTCACCACGGACTGGGGCATCGGCCATGCCTCGGCGGTCATCTACGGAACGACCGTGTACCTCTATTTCTTCGACGCGAAGACCTTCAAGGTACACCTGGCGACGGCGAGCACCAGCACTCCGCACAACTTCGCCATGCAGAACAGTGGCCTTCCGGTGACGACCGAGGCGGCGATGAACCCCGACGTCTACGTGTCGACCATCACGGGGTCGCCCGTATTCGTCATGACGTACAACAGCCCGGACTACAAGAAGCTCTACCAGGTGCGTGGAGCCAGCACGACATACTTCAACAACACGACGACCAACAGCTATCTGCTCCACTCCGCGACGGGGACCTACTCGTGGGAGGCGCAGCACGTGGGAATGCCCGGGTGTCTTCCCAAGGAGGGCAAGTGCTTCTACGCGGGCAACTCCCTGGTGTCGGATCCGGTGGGAGATTCGAGCATCTCCGTGTTGCGATTCCCCATCGAAGCCGAGGAGGCCATGTCCGGCGCGGACGTGAAGAAGTCGGGGACGGGCTGGTACACGGATAACTGCACCCTGCCCTGCATCTATAGCGGTGGCAAGGTGCTGGTCTCCAACGCGACCAACAACTCCGTCGAGCTGGACGTCATCGGAAAGTACATCTCCCTGAAGTACTTCCGCGGACCGAACCGGGGCATCGCCTACGTCTCCCTCAATGGAAGCGCCCCCATCCCCATCGACATGTATGCCCCCACCTACGAGTCGTCCCACACCACCGCGACCTACACCCTGCCATCCGCCAGCAGCCAGACGCGGGTGAAGGTATGGGTGAGCGGCCAGAAGAACGCGGCCTCCAACAACTACTTCGTCGTGTTGGACCACTTCGAAGTCCGGTAGCCTCGACTTCGAAGCCACCTGGACGGGCTCGGCCCCCTCCTCTGACACCTTTCAGGCGGGCTCGGCCAGGGCTGCAACCTCGCCCTCATAGACGCGCTCGTCCTCGGAGCTCATCTCGGAGAGCCATCGAACCACGGTCGAAACCCTGTATGCATTCATACAGGGCAAGGATGCGCGCCCACGCCAACCTCATCCTCGACGCCCTCACCGTCCATGACGGGGAGCTGAAACGGCTCCAGAGAACCCTCGTCGAGCGCTGAGCCGACGCGGGCTCTAGGGGCTTTGGGCTGCGCTCGCCATCCACCGAGGCTTGTCCAGCAACGAGGAGCCGTGCTCGTCCTCGAAGCGAGCGAAGCTCAGCTCATCCGCGCGCCGAGGAGTCCTGCCTCGGCGCAACTGGAGGAGAAGGCCGCTCCCGCTCGCGGCCACGTAGCCGGTGTACCTGTCCCATTCGTCGGCGCCCCAGGACATGAACGCTTCGCGCACCCTCGGAGCCACCCGCTCGGCGGAGGGCTCGATTCGCCAGCCCTCGTGCCCGTCCACCGTGAGCGGCTCGACGAAGTCCCCCGTGTCCACGGCCACCTCGCCCAGGCTCAGCCAGAGCCGCCCCTCGCGGCACTCCACCCCGATGCCGGGCATCGCCAGGCGGTAATGCACCACGCCGCCAGGCGCGCGTCGCCCCATCAGACAGCCGGCCGCGATCTCCGCCGTGCCGTAGCCATGCACCACCGCGTGCTCCACCCCGGCGCTCGCCAGTCGCTCTCGGAGGCGCGCCTCCAGTCCCGCCGGGCACGCATAGCCGCCTATCACCAGGAGGAGCCGCGTCGGCATCGGTCGGCCCGCCTCCAGGTGCTCGAACAGGAGCTCGGCCACCGGCAGCGGCTGCCCGAGCAAGACCACCGGCCGCTCCTCCATCCACGCCAGCTTCAAGGCGCGCGCCAGGTTCGCCGGTCGCAGGTAGGTCTCGATGCTCAAGGCGTCCGTGAACACCCCCAGGGTCGCGGGATAGCAGCCCACAACGATGGGGGTTCGCAGGAAGCCGCGCTCCTCGAACTCCGGGAAGAGCAGCGCCAACTCCCGGATGGAGCGCCCCTCCTCGGCCACGAGTCGCCACTTGTCCACATCGCCGATGTCACCGCCCGCCGAGAACGAAACCAGGCCCCTCACGGGAAGACGCCTCATGCCGCACTCTCCATCACCGCGAGGTCGCGCATATAGGGGACGCCCAGGTCGGAAAGCCGGACGACCCCGTCGACGTCTCGCGGGAACGAGGCCGGCAAGGAACCCGGGTTCTCCGGATCGACGGTCAACACCAGCGTGTAGCTCTCCGTGTCGAACACCGGATGACGGAAGGTCGGCACGTCGAGCGGGGTGTATCCAAAAGCGTTTTGATAACGCAGGAAATGGCGGGTGACGTTGCCGATATCCACACGGATGCCTTTGTCGATGAGGTCGCGCCAGGCCGCGATGTAGAAGTGGATCAACTGCTCGGGTCCACCCGACAGGCTCGGATTGCGGATGAGTCGCCCGCTCGAGCTCAGCCGATCGCGGAAACGGCGGAGGAGCTCCTGGGGATAGAACTCCTCACACTCGATGGGCCCCAGGGCCGCACGCGTGACACGCGAGGCGTAGTGGGGAATCCCCTGGGTATAGAGCACGTAGTGGTCCGAGTACTCATCGAACTCATCACGGCATTCGGACACGGGGCGCCCGTAGATCCTGGACCGGAGGACAAGCACATCGCTCTCGAACGCGGGGTCCTTGGACGACAGCCTGACCACTTCGCCCCCGTTAGCGGTGGTGACCTTCCAGCTCGAACTCATGGGTACAGCTCCTTCATCTGAGAGTCTTTGCAGCGCCCCTCAGCAAGTCCCGCGCCAGGAAGAAACAGGCACTCGGAACAGGGCGGCCCGAGGAGGAGCCACCACTCGCTGTCCCAGCCAGTGACGATTGATGCGTCAGACCGTGACGCAGGACGCCATAGCGCCCGCGGCCGATGCACCCGAGTCCCCCTCCTTCGTCATCCAGGAGACTCCTCCTCCGGGTCCATTGTCGCTCCGCCCCGGAGTGCCGACCTTGACGCGCAGCCATGCCGCGTCCGCGCTTCCTCCTCTACTTCGCCCTCCTCGGGCTCATCCCTCTCTCCTGCGGCCCTGCCCTCGAGCCGGAACCCGGCCTCGACCAGGGCGACTCCGGAGATGTCGACTTCGAGCACCTCGCCATCTCCGTCTCCGGCCACGCCGCCCTCTTCCCCGAGGCCATCCCCCTCCTCCAGTCCCAGGGCCAGCCCCTCCCCAGCCTCGACGGCCTCCCCCTCACCCTCGAGGAACCCCTCCGTGTCGTCGTGAACGACCCGGATGCCGTCCTCGGCCAGGCCTCCCTCTCCTCCGACGGCGCCTTCTCCGTCTCAGACATCCCCGTGCGCCACATCCACCAGAGCCTCGCCGCCGGCCTCGCTCACCCCGGCTTCGTCCGCTCCTCCACCCTCCTCTTCGACACCTCCTTCACCGGCTCCCGGCCCCGCACCCACATCCTCGACGCCCGCGCCTGGGCCCTCCCCTCCTCCTTCCACCTCGCCCTCACCCGCTCCCTCGGTGACGCCACTCTCCGAGCCCTCACCGACGGTCGTGCTCGCACCCTGCTCGCCGCCGGCTTCATCCTCGGCCGCGTCGTCGACGCCTCCGGACAGCCCGTCGCCGGCGCCCGCGTCGCCCCCGAGCCCGAGGAGCTCGCCGGCCGCGTCTTCTACCCCGCACCGGACTTCCAGAGCGCCTCCCAGGACGCCACCGGCCCCTCCGGCCTCTTCGTCTATGTGCATTCCGGAGAGGGCGCCGAGTCCTTCCGGCTCTCTCTTCCCGACGCTCCCGCGTACTTCCCCCGTCATGCGAGCGTCTCGCCTGGCCTGGGGCTCGTTCTTACGTTCTTCCCTGGCAGCCTGCCGCCGTAGCGGGTTTCAACTCGAGGTCCTCGACACCCTCCCCCCCCGCCCTCTCCCAGAGGGAGAGGGCGCATGCGGCTTCGGGCCTTTCAGTCCGCTCTCATCCATCGTGGGGTGTCGCCTCGCGGCTCGTGTCTTCTCTCCCGGAGTGAGGGGGGACCTCCATGCACCCAGTTCCTCAACACCAGGGGCAGGGTCGCCACCGCCGCTCCTCCCACCGCTCTCGCCCAGTCGTCCCCGTGCAGCGGCGTCACGTGCAGGAGCTCCGCCACCACCGGCACCTGCACCAGCAACACCGACACTCCCAGCGTCAGCCCCACCACCACGCGCGACGTCCTCGTCCGCAGCCGGCTCAGCCACCCCGCGAAGAAGGTGCTCGCCACCACCAGCGACACCAGCGCCACCGCCCTCGCGTGCTCCACCTCGCCTCTCGCCCCCAGGCTCCGGTCGTATCCCCACACCACCACCCCCGTCATCAACAGCCCCGCCAGCGCTATCTCCCCCCAGTCCCCTCTCGAGAAGAAGCGCGCCCGACGCAGCCTCGGCTGCCTCTCCAACCTCTCCGAGCGCGCCCCCGTCTGGAATACCAGCATCGCCGTCGGGTGGATGATGAGCTCCAGCCAGACGATGTGGATGGGCAGGTACAGCAGCGGGTAGCCCGCCAGCGGAATCAACGCCGCAGTCACCACCAGCGGAATGTGGATCAACAGCAGGTACGCGAAGCTCGCGCGCAGGTTGCGGAACAACTGCCGGCCCTCGGCGATGGCCCCCACCAACGTGCGGAAGTTGTCGTCCAGCAACACGATGGAGGCCACCTCGCGCGCGCTGCGCGTCCCCCGCTCCCCCATCGCCACCCCCACGTCCGCCGACTGCAACGCCGGCACGTCGTTCACCCCGTCCCCCGTCACCGCCACCACCTCGCCCGCCCTCTGCAGCGATGTCACCAACGCCAGCTTCTGCGCCGGCAGCGCCCTCGCGATCACATCCGCCTGGCGCAACGACTCCCCCTCCCCCCGCCGCAACCGCTCCTCCACCTCCTCCCCCGTCAGCACCACCGGGCCCAGCCCCAGCTCCCGCGCCACCGCCCTCGCCGTCACCGGGTGGTCCCCCGT
>QKJM01000340.1 GCA_003249315.1 Archangium sp. | reverse complement strand
GTCTCCAGCGTCACCTCCACCGTCACCTCGCCCACGCTCACCTTGTTGAAGGCGCGGTTGTGGTAGATCTCCACCACGTTGGCGCCCTGCTGGGCGAGCTCCGCGGTGAGTCGCGCGAGCATGCCCGGACGATCCGGCATGCGCACCACCAGCCTCACCAGACGCCCGTCCTTCACCAGGCCGCGCTCGATGATGCGGCTGATGAGGTTGACGTCGATGTTGCCTCCCGAGAGCACCGTCGCCACCTTGCGTCCGCGCGCCGAGGGAATCTTCCCGTGGATGAGCGCCGCCAGCACGCTGGCCGCCGCGCCCTCCGCCACCGTCTTCTCCCGCTCCAGCAGCAGGAGGATGGCGTTGGCGATCTCCTCCTCGTCCACGGTGACGAGATCATCCACGTAGTGGCGGATCATCTCGAAGGTGTGCTCGCTGGGGCGCTTCACCGCGATGCCGTCCGCGATGGTGGTCCCCGCCGACACCTCCACGAGCTGGCCCGCGTCCAGCGAGGCCCGCATGCTGGCGATGGCGGAGGCCTGCACGCCAATCACCTTGATGCGCGGATTGGTCTCCTTGAGCGCGCACGCCACTCCGGAGATGAGCCCTCCGCCTCCGATGGGCACCACCACCATGTCCACGTACGGGCACTGCTCCAGCAGCTCCAGCCCGATCGTCCCCTGTCCGGCGATGACGAGTGGATCCTCGAAGGGGTGGATGAAGACGCGCTTCTCCTGCTCCTGGATGCGGCGGGCCTCGACGTAGGCCTCGTCGAAGTCAGTGCCGGCGAGCACCACCCGGGCTCCGTAGGAGCGCGTGCGCGTCACCTTGATGAGCGGGGTGCGCTCCGGCATGACGATGGTGGTGTTCAGCTTCAGCCGGCCCGCGTGGTAGGCGAGCCCCTGTGCGTGGTTTCCCGCGGAGGCCGCGATCACCCCCTGCGCCCGCTCCTCCGGCGACAGCATGAGCAGCTTGTTGAGCGCCCCGCGTTCCTTGAAGGCCCCCGTCCGCTGCAGGTTCTCCAGCTTGAAGAAGAGGGTGGAGCACTCCGTCTGCTCCTTGAACTGTTCCGAGCGGGGGCAGGGGGTGCGGTAGACGGCCTCGCCCATGCGCTGCCGGGCGTCTTCGATGTCCTGGAGGGTAATCATGCGCTTCGGCCTCAGATTCCCCGCAGCACGGTGGCCTTTCCCACCCGCCCGATGGCCAGGGTATAGGCGGCGGTGCGCAGTGACACCTTTCGCGAGCGGGCGATCTGCGCCACCCGGTCGTACGCCTCCTTCATCGTCTTCTCCAGCTCCGCGTTCACCCGCTCCTCTTCCCAGGTGAGGTGCTGAAGGTTCTGCACCCATTCGTGGTAGCTGACGGTGACGCCGCCGGCGTTGGCGAGGATGTCCGGCACCACCAGCACGCCGCGCTTCTCCAGCAGCTCGTCGGCCTCGGGATCGGTGGGGGCGTTGGCGCCCTCGATGATGACCCGGGCCTGGACGGAGCCGGCGTTGGCGCGGGTGAGGGTGGGACCGAGGGCGGCGGGGATGAGGACGTCGCAGTCGCTGGCCAGCACCTCCTCATGGGTGCAGGCGCGGCCGCCGCTGAAGCCGGTGACGGTGCCGGTGCGCTTGACGTGCTCGAAGAGGCCGGGGACGTCCAGGCCTTGCGGGTTGTACACGCCGCCGAGCACGTCCGAGACGGCCACCACCGTGCCGCCGTCCTCCCAGACCTGCTGGGCGGTGTGGCTGCCCACGTTGCCGAAGCCGTGGAGCGCGAAGCGGGTGCCCTTCATCGGCAGGCCCACGTCGCGGAGGATTTCGCGGGTGATGTAGAGCAGGCCCCTCCCGGCCGCGGCCTCGCGGCCCTTGGAGCCGTAGAGCTCCAAAGGCTTGCCCGTCACCACCGCCGGCGAGTGCCCGTGGAATCGGGAGTACTGGTCCATCAGCCACGTCATCACCTGGGGGTTGGTGTTGACGTCCGGGCCGGCGATGTCCCGGGTGGGGCCGATCATGTCCTGCACCTGGTCCACGTACTTGCGGGTGAGGCGCTCCATCTCCTTGAAGGAGAGCTGGGAGGGGTCCGCGCAGATGCCGCCCATGGCGCCGCCGTAGGGCAGGTTCACCACCGCCGTCTTCCACGTCATCAACGAGGCGAGCGCCGCGCACTCCTCCAGGGTGAGGGAGGGGTGGTAGCGCAGGCCGCCCTTCATCGGGCCGCGGCTGTTGTCGTGCTGGACGCGGTAGCCGTGGAAGGTGCGGATCTCCCCGCTGTCGAGCTCGATGGAGACCTGGACCTTCACCTCGCGGAGGGGGGTGGCGAGCAGCGTCTCAATCCGCTCGCCCACGTCCATGCTGCGCGCGGCCTTGCGGAAGTAGTGGTGGATGCCTTCGAGGGCTTGCATGGCGAGACCTTAACAGAAGGGGTGCGCTAACATGGCTCGGTGATGCGCTCCAGTTCTCCGTCAGCCGAGGATGCGAGCGGGCACCTGAGAGGGCTCGCCCGGAGGATTCGCGCCCTGCGGGAGCGGCGAGGGCTGACGCAGGAGGACTTCGCCGCGCGGAGCGGGATTTCGGTGAGCTTCGCCTCGCTGCTGGAGCGAGGGGAGCGAAGTCCCAGCTACGAGACGCTGGTGCAGGTGGCGGGGGCGCTGCGGGTGCCGTTGGCGGAACTCTTCCGGGAGGAGGAGGGGGACGAGGAGGCGGGAGCGTACCGGCTGGTGGAGCTGGTGAGGGTGTACGGGTTGGGGAGGGAGGAAGTGGACCGGCTGCTGGCGGTGGCGGAGGCCCTCTTCGGAGACAAGGAGCAGGGGAAGGGAGGAGGCGAGGAGGCGCCGCGCTGCGGGGAGGAGGGCTGTGGGAAGCCCGTGCTGGCGAAGGGGCTGTGCGTGGCGCACTACCACCGGGCGAGGAGGGCGAACAGGGAAGGAAAACCCTCACCCTAACCCTCTCCCAGAGGGAGAGGGGACCTACACGATGGGGAACCAGGTTGGACCCTCTCCCTCTGGGAGAGGGACGGGGTGAGGGGGCCTGTACCTCGAGTTCCCCCTGTCTCCCCGGGAGCCTCACATGGTCCAGATGGCTTCCACGCGGGCGCGCACCTTGCGGCGGGCCTCGGTGAAGCCGGGGAGGGCGCGCAGGGGAGCGAGGGCGGGGCAGCGGTCGGTCCACTCGAGATCAATGAGGGCGGAGTCGGCGGCGCGGAGGAAGTAGTCGAGGGCCTGCTCGGGGTGTCCGGTGAGGCAGAGCTGCTCGGTGGCGAACTGGCAGAGCAGGCTGGCGAAGCGGGGGTTGACCGACTGACCGAGCATCGTGTCGAGGACGCCGACGGAGTCGGTGACGGGCTCCTCTCCCAGCACGACGCGGGCATAGCGCTGGCCATTGATGGCGGAGGGGGAGGTTTCGTCCTCCATCTCCTGGCGAATCCGACGCACGGTGTCCAGGTCGCCCGTCCAGGCGGCCACGCGGAGGCGCAGCATGAGGCCGGGGACACGGAAGGAGGTGAAGGTGGAGAGCTGCCGGGAGCACTCGTGGTAGGCCTCCATGTCCCCGCGCAGGGCGCTGCAGCGAGCGAGCTCGAAGAGGGCGAGGCCGAGCCGCGAGTCCAGGGCATAGGCCTGGCGGAGGTGGACGAGGCCCTCGTCGGCGTGGCCGGCCTCGCACTTGAGGCTGCCGAGGTACTGGAGGGCCAGGCCGAAGGTGGGAGCGGCCTCCAGGGCGGCGCGCGCGGAGAGGACGGCCTGGCGCCAGTCTCCTTCCTGGCCGGAGAGCATGGCGCGGGCGAGGTGCGTCTCGGCGAGCTCCGGGGCGTGCTTTTCCACGCGGGCGACGCTGGCGCGGGCGTCGGCGGCCCAGTCGCGCCGAGGATCCATCACGCCCAGGAACCACTTGCGCAGGCTGAAGATGGCGTGGAGGGCGAGGGCGGGCCCGAAGCCGGGGGCGAGGGTGAGGCACTCGTCGAGCCAGCTCAGGGCCACGTCTGGAGGGAAGCCGGGGGTCTGGCTCTGGACGAGCACCTGGCGGTAGGGGGAGAGGGCTTCCGGGGTGATGGTGTGGCTCCAGGCCGCCACCACCAGCTCCACCCGCAGGGCCTCGGCGGCGCGCTGGCACAGCAGCTCCTGCTGCTGGAAGACGTCCGTCGAGCTGTCCTCGAACTTGCCGCTCCAGAGCTGGGTGCCGGAGAGCACGTCCACCAGGCGCACCGAGAGGCGGAGCATGGAGCCGCTGCCCTGCAGCATGCCGTCGACGAGGAAGCCCACGCCCAGCTCGCGTCCCACGGTGCGGGGTTCTCGCTCCTGGCGGAAGCGGGCGGTGGCGCCGCTGCTGGGCACGCGCAGTCCTCGGGTGCGCGAGAGCGAGTCGATCAACCCGTCGGTGAAGGCCTCGCCGAGGTACTCCTGATCTTTCGGCCCGAGGAAGCGCAGGGGGAGGACGGCCACCCCGAGCGCGCCGGAGAGGGTGGAGGACCAGGAGGTGGAGCGGGCGGGGGTGACGGTCTCGGGTGGGGCGGGGGTGGTGGAGGACGAGGTCGTCGTGGGCCTCGCGTCGAGGTGGGGGAGGGTGCCCTCGGGCGTCTGCTCCCCGGCGGACTCCAGCCAGGAGCGCAGGGACTGGGCCAGCTCCCGGGCGCTGGCGGGTCGGTCCTCGGGCTCGCGGGCGAGGCAGCGCAGCACCAGCTCGGCGAGCGCATCAGGCACTGGCACGCGGGCGCGGGGATCCGGCGGGGGCTGGCGTAGCCGGGCGAAGGCCACTGCCGTCGGCGAGTCCCCGGTGAAGGGGCTGGAGGCGGTGAGCAGCTCGTACAGCATGAGCCCCGCGGAGTAGAGGTCGGCGCGCTCGTCCAGCGTTCCACCGCCAAGCTGCTCGGGCGCCATGTACATGGGGGTGCCGGCGGTGCCCTGGGTGCGAGCGGCACCCTCGCTCGCCAGGGCCCGGGCGATGCCGAAGTCCGTGAGGACGATGCGCCCGCTCTCCTCCACGAGGACGTTGGCTGGCTTCAGGTCGCGGTGCATCACCCCGGCGGCGTGGGCGGCGGCCAGCCCCTCGCACACCGCGAGCCCCAGGCGCGCGGCGCGCACGGGGGACAGGGGGCCTTCACGCTCCAGCAGCGCGCGGAGATCTCCCCCTTCCACGTACTCCATGGTGAGGTAGTGCTGGCCGGCGTGCTCCCCCAGGTCGTGCATGCGGGCGACGTTGGGGTGGGAGATGCGGCGGGCGAGGCGGACCTCGCGGCGGAAGCGCTCGATGGCATCCGGAGTGGGGTTCCTCCCCAGCTCCAGTGTCTTGAGGGCTACCCGGTCGCCCACCAGCGTGTCGCGGGCGCGGTACACCTTGCCCATGCCGCCGTGGCCCACCAGGGCCTCCAGGGCATAACGCCCGGCGAAGAGCTCTCCCTGGGAGGCCCCGGGGGCTCGCGGCTCCCTCGGGAGGGAGGGCACGGTCTGCTCGACGCTGTCAGGGGGGAGCTCGTCGGACACGGCGGGTGCAGTCTAGGCCATCTGGGCGGGGAAGCGAGGAGCGGAGGGGGACGGACGGGCCGTCGCTGCTCCGCCCCCCGGCCCGGACTATCTGCGCCGGGCGCGCTCGAGCTTCAACGTCTTCTCTCCGTGAGGCTGACCGTTGAGGGCCTCGAAGGCCGCCACGTCCTCCTCGGCGACGAAGACGTAGGCGTAGGTGGGCCGGAGCTCCACGCGCTGCACCTTGCCAGCGGGGGCGCCGGTGGCCTCCAGGGCGGCGGTGACGCCGGCCTCGTCCAGCCCCTCGGAGCGGCCCAGGCCCACCCACAGGCGCGCCTGGCCGGGCACCTCGGGCTGCTCGACGCGAGGCGGACGCTCGCGGGAGCCGCGGGGCCGCTGCCGCTCCACCCTCAGGGGCTTCTCTCCGTGCGCCTTGCCGGTGAGGGCCTCGAAGGCGGGGGCCTCCTCCTCGGGGACGTAGACGTAGCCGTACGAGCCGCGGAGCAGGGCCTTGTTCACCTTGCCGGCGGGGGCGCCCGCGGCCTCCAGGGCGGCGATGAACTTCGCGTCGTCCAGGCCGCCGTCGTCGGTGCCCAGGTTGACCCGGAGCTTCACCTCGCCGGGGCCGGCGTCGGCCGAGGGCGGGGGCCGGTTGGGATCCCTCTCCCCGCGAGGCCGGCTCTTCTCCACCTTGAGCGTCTTCTCCTTGTACTGCTTGCTGGAGAGGGCCTCGAAGGAGGGCACGTCCTCCTCGGCGACGAAGACGTAGGCGAAGCCCGGCTTGAGCTCGGCGCGGAGCACCTTGTTGACGGGGGCGCCGGCCTCCTCCAGGACGGTGGCGATGCTGCCGGGGCCCAGGCCGTCATCGGTGCCCAGGTTGACCCACAGCTTCACCTCGCCGGGGGCGGGCTCGTACACGGAGGGGCGCTCGCGCTCGCGGCGGCGGCGCTCCCGGGGCTCGCGCGTCCCCTCGCTCCGCTGCTCCTGGCGGCTCTCGCGCCGCTCCTTCTCGCGGCCCTCGCGCTTCTCCCGGCCGCGCTCCTTCTCCCGGCGCGGCTTGCCCTCCTTGCGCTCCGGAGCCGGCTCGCGGCCCTCGGCCTCGGCGGCTGCCTGGGCCTTCTCCATCCGCATGTGGCTGAAGAAGTACTTGAGCAGGAAGGCCACCAGGTCATCCGCGTCCGGGCGCGTCTTGAGCGTGGAGGCCAGGGGGAGGAAGCCCTCGAAGACGGTGGAGCCGGCGGCCTCGCGGATTTCGCGCACGTGCCGCTCCGCCCACAGCCGCATGGCCTCCTCGGGGGCGGGCATCTGCCGCTTCTCGAAGGAGATGCCGTACTTCTTCTCCAGCGCGGTGTACGTGGCCAGCTCGCGGCCGGAGAAGAGGTTGATGGCGGTGCCCTTGTTGCCGATGCGCCCGGTGCGGCCCACCCGGTGCAGGTAGACGGCCGGATCCTCCGGCAGCGAGTAGTTGATGACGTACTCGAGCCCGGAGATGTCGATTCCGCGCGCGGCGATGTCCGTGGCCACCATGAAGGCCACCTCGCCCCGCTTCACCTTCGCCATCACCCGCTCGCGCTCCTTCTGCGGCAGGTCTCCGTTGAGCAGCTCCGCGTCGAAGCCGTTGCGGTTGAGCACCGCGGTGACGAGCGCGGTGTCGTCGCGGGTGTTGCAGAAGATGATGGCGTTGGGCGGCTCCTCCGCCTCCAGCACGTAGATGAGGTTGCGCGGCTTGGGGTAGGCGTCCGACACGTCGTAGCGGATGTGGCGGATGTGCTCGACGGTGAAGACGTCCCCAGAGAGCAGCAGCGTCTCCGCGTTGGTGGTGTAGCGGGCGATCAGCTTCTGGATGTCGGTGGGCACGGTGGCGCTGAAGAGCAGCACCTGCCGGTCCTTGGGCAACCTGTCGAGGATGCGCGTCACCTCCTCGTAGAAGCCCTGGTTGAGCATCTCGTCCGCCTCGTCCAGCACCGCGTGGGAGCAGGCGTCCAGCTTGAGGTTGCCCCGGCCGATGTGGTCGAACACGCGGCCGGGCGTGCCGACGACGATTTGAGAGCCCTCCTCGAGCGCGTCCTCCTGCTGCTTCATCGAGGCGCCGCCGTAGATGGCGGCGATCTTGAGGCCCTTGTACTTGCTCAGCAGGGTGAGCTCCTCCGCCACCTGGAGCGCGAGCTCGCGGGTGGGGCAGAGGATGAGGGCGCGCACCCGCTTGTCGTCGGCGGGAATCTTCTCGAGGAGGGGGAGTCCGAAGGCGGCCGTCTTCCCGGTGCCCGTCTTGCTGCGGACGATGAGATCCTTCCCCTCGAGGGCGGGGCGGAAGGCCTGGGCTTGGACGGGGGTCGGGCTGGTATACCCGCGCTCGGCGATGGCGCGGCGGATGGGCTCGGAGAGGTTCAGGTCATCGAAGCTGACGTCCGCGATGTACTCGGCGGGACGGGTGGTCGCTTCGGAGGTGGGGGTGCCCGGCATCTCCGGGCCTTGGATGTCACTCATCAGGCATGGGCATAACCCCTGCATTACTCTCTGGCAACAATCGCCGCACTTTGCATAAGGAGGCCCTCATGGCGAGTGGGAGCAAGAAGACGAGAGCCCCGGCCTCCCGGACCCGGGCGAAGCGGCCCGTCAAGGCCCCGGTCCCCGAGGAGGCCGAGCAGGAAGTCGAGGCGGTCCCCGAGTCAGAGCCTGTCGAGCCGGAGCTGCGCGACCTGGAGGAGGTGGACGCCGAAATCGAGGAGGTGCCTGC
>QKJM01000667.1 GCA_003249315.1 Archangium sp. | reverse complement strand
GCGAGCTGCTGCTTCCAGTACGAGAGCTGCTCCTCCAGCACCTCACCCTGGAGCCATTCCCGTTGCCAGAGGGTGTAGTCCGCGTACTGCAGGGGCAGCTTGGACAGGGGCGAGGCCTGGCCCTGGGTGAAGGACTCGTAGAGGGCCGCCACCTCGCGCACCAACACGCCCATGGACCAGCCGTCGGAGACGATGTGGTGCATGCAAAGCACCAGCATGTGCTCGCTCTCCGAGAGCCGAAGCAGGGTGGTGCGCAGCAGTGGGCCGGTGGCCAGCTCGAAGGGGCGCAGCACCTCCTGGGAGGCCCGGCGCATCATCTCGGCCTCGCGCTGTGGGGCTGGCAGCGAGCTCAAGTCCACCCGCTCCAGGGGCACGGTGCCCTCGGCATGAGGGTGCTGCACGGGCTGGCCCAGCGCGGCCTGGAAGGTGGTGCGCAGCGACTCGTGCCGCCGTACCACCTCGGCGAAGCAGCGCTCGAGGGCCACGGCGTCCAGCGTGCCCACCAGCCGCACGGCGGCGGGGATGTTGTAGAGAGGGCTGCCCGGCTCGAGCTGGTCGAGGAACCACAGCCGTTGCTGGGCGAAGGACAGCGGCAACGACTCGCCCTGAGTGCTCCTCGGCCGAGGCGCGGAGGTGTCCTGCAGCGTGTCCTGCCGAGTGTCCTGCCAGAGCCGCTGCGCCAGCTCGGCCAGGGTGGGCCCGCTGAGCAGCGCCTCCATGGGAAGGGCCACGCCCAGCCCCTTCTCCACCTCGTACGTCAGCTCCACCGCGGCCAGCGAGTCCACGCCGTAGTGGGTGAGAGGCTCGTCCCGCCGCAGCTCCGACGGAGCCACCTTCAGATGGAGAGCCAGCCGCGTCCGCAGCCACTGCTCGAGTGCCTCGAGCGTGCGGGGCCGCTCCTCCTCGGTGACTGGCGCCGAGGGCGCGGGAGCCTCGGCGTCGGGCTCGCTCCCTACCTGCCAGGCCTCCACCACCCGCAGCTCCTCGGCAAGCCAGGCCGCGCGGGTGGCCCGGCGCTGAATCTTCCCGCTGGACGTCTTGGGCAGGTTGCCGGGCTCGATGAGCACCAGGGCGTGCAGCCGCAGCTCGTGCTCCTCGGCCACTCGCTGGCGGATGGCGCCCACCACCGTCGCCAGCTCCAATGGCTGTCGACGCGTGTCCACCTCGTACACCAGCGCGAGCCGCTCCTCCCCCTCCAACTCCACGGAGAAGGCAGCGCCGCACCCCGCCCTCAACGAGGGGCTCGCCCGCTCCGCCGTCAGCTCTATGTCCTGCGGGTGGTGGTTGCGACCGCGGATGATGATGAGGTCCTTGAGCCGGCCGGTGACGAAGAGCTGGCCCTGCTGGAGGAAGCCCTGGTCCCCGGTGCGCAGGAAGGGGCCCTCGCCGTCCGCCGTGTGCGCGTGGAAGTCGCGCTCCGTCTCCTCGGGGCGGGCCCAGTAGCCCCGGGCCACGCTGGGGCCCTTCACCCACACCTCGCCCACCTCGCCGGGGGCGCGGCGCTCGCGCGTCTCCGGGTGGACGATGAGCACCTCCTGCTCCTGGAGCGACCGGCCGCACCCCACCAACGTCTGCGTCTTCGGGTGCGCGGGCTCGGCGGGCACCACGCGCCCCTCGCGCAGTTGCTCCGTGTCCAGCGGCTGAAGCGTGGGGGCCACGCCCACCTCTCCACCGGAGACGATGAGGGTGCCTTCGGCCAGGCCGTAGCAGGGGTAGAAGGCCTCGCGGCGGAAGCCGCTACACGCGAACGCCTGGACGAAGCGCTCCAGCGTCTCGGGACGGATGTGCTCGGCGCCGCAGAAGGCCACCTCCCAGCGGCTCAAGTCCAGCGCCTGCCGCTCGGCCTCGGTCGTCTTGCGCACGCACAAGTCGAAGGCGAAGTTGGGCCCACCGCTGATGGTGCCTCCGGTGCGAGACAGCTCCTCCAACCACAGAAGCGGACGTCGCAGGAAGCTCAGCGGAGACATGAGCGAGGTGGAGAAGCCCCCGTAGATGGTGCCGAGGATGCCGCCGATGAGCCCCATGTCATGGTAGGGCGGCAGCCAGATGACACCGGCGCTGCCCTCGTGCATGCCGAAGGCACCGTGGATGAGCTGGAGGTTGTGCAGCAGGTTGCCGTGGGTGAGCTCCACGCCCTTGGGCGTCCCCGTGGAGCCCGAGGTGTACTGGAGGAAGGCCAGCGAGTCCCGCCCCTGCTCCGGTCGGCGCCACTCCTGCTCCGACGCCTCGGGCAGCTCGTCGGTGGCCACCCAGCGCAGCGCCTTCAGGTCCGGCGCCAGCTCGAAGAGCATCTCCCCCATGGAGAGGATGAAGGAGGTGGTGAGCACCACCGTGGCCTGGGCATCCTGGATGATGGAGCGCAGGCGCGGCAGGGTGCGCTCCAGCCGCATGGGATCCGGCGGGTAGGCGGGGACCGCCACCACGCCCGCGGCCAGGCAGCCGAAGAAGCCCGCGACGTACTCCAGCCCCGGTGGGTAGAGCAGCACCGCGCGCTCGCCGGTCGCCACCATCTGTTGGAGTGCCGCACCAATGCTCCGGGCCCGACGCAGCAGCCCGGCATTGCTGATGACGATCCGGTCGTCCCCTCCGTCCTCGACAAAGGTGAAGAGCGGGGCCTCTCGGCGCAGCTCGGCACGCTCCTCGAGCAGCTCCAGCAGCGTGGTCGCGTTGGAGTCAGGGGCAGATGGCTTCATGTAGGGTAGACCTCGGGCACGACTGGGATGGCCAGAAACATCTAATGGGGCGAGTCCCTCGGAACAACACGAGGGCTCGCGGGGGGAGGCCGGCGGAGAGCGGCGGAGAGCGGCCTCGCTCGGGACGATCAGCGCAGGAAGAACTCGGCCTGTCCGTACGGCAGACCCGAGGTGATCCCCTGCTCGCGGCAGTACTCCATGAGCTTGCGAGACTCGACGAGCTGCGGCGAGTTCTCGTGGTAGCCCATCACCATGACGTGGCCCAGCCAGGGCTCCTGGCCCATGGCGTAGATGTAGACCTGCTCGGGCTTGAGCCGCCGGACGATCTCGATGGCGCGCGCGGCGTTGGAGCCGTTGAGTCGCCGCGACTGGTCCATCTTCCGCTGCAGCGGGGCGGGCAGCAGGGGGCCGTACATCCAGCTCAGCGGGCCTCCCTCGGACTCCATGCCCAGGAACATCACGTCGATGTTGCCCACCTCTCTGTGGATGTGGTCGTACAGGTACGGCTCGAGCGCGTTGGAGTCCGCCGCCATCAACAGGGACTTGCCCTGCAGCCGGATGAGGTGGGCGATCTTCGCCTGGATGTTCAGGTCGCCGTGCTCGCCGATGAAGGGCAGGCCGATGAGATCCCCGCCCGGCAGCGAAAGGGTCTCCATGTCGCTGAGGGCCACCACGTTGCGGAATCCCGTGTGCTGCAGCATCAGCTTGAGCGAGGGATCCACCAGCCCGCCGCCGCTGCTGGCCGGCACCACGACGGTGCCGATGCGATGGCGGAGCTGCAGCAGCGGCTCGAACATCAGGTGGTCGGCGTGGCCGTGGGTGATGAGGACATAGTCGATGTGCTCGGGCAGGTCCGCGTAGGTGTAGCGCGGCAGGTCCGAGGGGAAGTCGTAGCTGATGACGGGATCCGTCAGGATGCTGACGTCACGCGTCTCGATGAGCACGCACGCGTGCCCGAAGTAGCGGATGCGCACGCCGTCACCGTCATACTTGGGCGCCGGGCGCGGCGGCTGGTCCGTGAAGAAGGTGGAGAACGTCTCGTGGTCCTTCGGAGCGATCCCCAGCGCCTCTCGCACCGGCTCCACCGGCCCGGGCGTGCGCCGCATGGCGAAGAGCTGGTCGATGGCCTCATGACGGTAGGGTGTCTTGACGATGATGCTGCCGTCCACCGTGTCCAACCGGGGCGTGCTGAAGACGTACGGCCGCGCGTCCTGGTGGATGAGCCGCATGCTCAGGCTCTGCGAGGACTCCCGGTAGAAGGGGCTGCGGTAGAGCAGGGACTCGAAGAAGCGCGGCGAGGCCCGGTTGTTGAGATCGTACGTCAGCTCCACGTAGCCGCGCAGCAGCTCCGGCACCCTGGGGTACAGGTCCTCCAGGGAGAAGCCCTCCGCCGTGGCCAGCAGCTTGTCCAGCTCCAGCATCGCCTGGGCGTACTTCAGCGACAGCTCCTCCTCGCGCAGAGTGCGCTCCAGCAGCTCCCGGACCGCCTCTACTCGATCCACGCCGTAGTTGAGGTAGGGGCCTCCCTTCAGCGCCGGGCTCTTCAGGGCCGCCACGTGGATGGCCGGGTTGGCCACGAACGACTCCATGATCTTCACATGGAGGTTGGCCACGAAGAGTGGAGCCGTCATCGGAGACGCCAGGAACCACCACGAGTACCACTGGTTGTAGAGCGGCTCGGTGACGACGTTCTGCCTCAGGTACATCGGCTGCTGGGACATCGTTATTCCTCGACAGGGAGAGCCTGGGGTCTCTCCTGGTGAACTGTGACGGGATGGCGGGTCGGGAGGATCAGCTTTCGGTCTGATGCACGGGGGCGCCGTGCTTCTCGAGGCGGGCGATGGACTCCCGGGCCTCCTGCCGCAGGGGTTCCTCGGCCGTCTCCGCCAGTGCTCGGAGCGCGTTGAGGATCTCGTCTCCGGGGTAGAGGATGAGCCCCAGGCGCTGGGCGGCCAGCACGCGATCCGGCAGCTCGCCGCGCCCCAACTCGGCCAGCAGGAAGTCCTTGTAGAGGCCCAGGAAGTAGTTCTCCGCTTCCAACATCCGCTCGCACAGCCCGCGCAGGTACGCCTCGTCCTCTGGCGCGCTCGGCGACCGGTAGCCCCAGCGATTGCGGCACTCGTAGACCTGCTTGAGCAGGGGCGCCCACTCGTCGTTCACGTGCTTCTGGTAGGCGTCGATCACGCTGCTCTTGGAGAAGGCGTACTCCCCGGCTCGCAGCATCAGCACCGACATGGCGAACCAGCAGGCGGTGTTGATGATGTCCTTGGTGCTTCGGTGCAGGGAGCCATCCGCCTCCCGGTGCATACGGTGGTCATAGCCGTACAACGCACCCGTCGCATCCGGGTAGCGGAGCGGGTAGGGGAGCGGCTCATCATCGGCATGCGCGCGGCTGCGCTCCATGAAGAGGAAGGGCCGGTGCATGCAGTAGCGCAGCCACTTGTCCTTCGCCATCAGGGGGATGCGCTCGCGGATGTCCTCTCCCATCAGCAGCAGGGAGGACGCCTTGAGGTTCCCCGCGCCGTCCACGAGCAACCGGGCCTCCTCCTCCACGGACACGTCCAGCGGCGCCTGGCTCAGCATGTTGACGTAGCGGCGGAAGAAGTCGAAGCGCTCCCGCTCTCCTTCCTGGAAGCGCTCGCGGAAGACCATGACCAGGTCGATGTCGCTGGCGCCCACCAAGGCCTCGTTCGTCACGTGGCTGCCCAGCATGTAGTACGCCTGGATACGCCCCGGGAAGGTCATCTCGGCCAGACCGACGAAACCGTACAGGATCGCGTTGAGGTCCATGTCCTCCGTCATGCCTACCAGCGTCACATCTTCCATGGGATTGAGTCCTCTGCTTGTCTTCGGTGTGGGGCCCGGTTTGGAGTCTTGGTGGGGGGGCCGAGGAGGGAACGGTTCATCTCGGCCCAACAGCCCACCAGGCGAGGCCCGCGGCGGACATTCTCACGGCTTGTCGGTAGGGCTCGGGGGAGAGCGTCTCCGGGAGATCCGTCTCCTGGTGGTAGTGCGGATTGCGGAAGTCGGCCGTGTCGGTGAGGAAGAGGGCCTTCCTGCCGGTGAGCCAGAAGGGGGTGTGGTCGCTGCGCAGCAGGTTCCCGGTGAGGGGCGAGGCGCCGTCACCCGGACCGAACAGGGTGACGGTCTTCATCAGCCCCAGGCGGGTGTTGAGCTCATGGAGCTCGGCCCCGAGGGTGCGCGAGGCATCGTTGCCGATGACGGCCAGGAAGTCCCCGGTGTTCGGTGAGGGCAGTCCAGGCAGCGTCTGCTGTGAGCCGGGCGCGCTGTCGTAGTAGCCGATGCTGTCGAAGATGAGCGCTGCCACGAGGCGATCATCGCTCAGCGTGTCCACGTAGCTGGTGCTTCCCGCCAGGCCCAGCTCCTCCATATCGAAGCCCACGAAGCGAAGGGTTCGCTCGAAGCGGTGCTGGGAGAGGACCCGGGCCAGCTCCAGCAGCGCCGCCACTCCCGAAGCGTTGTCGTCCGCTCCCAGGTAGAAGGCGTCGAAGTGGGCTCCCACCAGGACGATCTCCTCCGGGCGGGTGGTGCCCGGTAGCTCCGCCACCACGTTGGTGAGCTCCAGGCCCAGATCATCGGAGTGCTGCAGCCGCACCTGGAGCCCCAGGGCCTCGAAGCGACTCTGGAGGAGGGCGCCCACTCCAGAGCGGGTCAGGTGGCAGCGCGCGGGGGCGCGCTCCTCATGCACGGGCGTGCATGCGAGGGGCGTGTCCGTGCGACGGATGTCGGTCAGCGCTCTCACATCATCCATCAGCCGCTCGCCTTCCACCTGGAGCGCCAGTGCCGCGAGCGGCTCGAGCCGCTCCTCGGGGATGAGCTCGGTGGAGGAACAGGAGGCGACCAGCAGCAGAAGGGGGGCCAGCAGGGTACGGTGCAGCCGGGTGCTCACAGCCAACCTCCCACACTCACCAGCCCGAGTTGCACGCGCAGGGTCGAGCCCGCCTGGGGCAGGTAGGTGCCCACACGGAGTTGGAGCGCACTCAGTGAGAAGCGCCCCAGGCGCAGGCGCAACGGGCTGGCTCCGAAGGCCACGTAGGCGGGGCCGAAGCGCCTGTCCTCATACTCCCGCACCTGCCCCTGGGGCCAGGCGGACTCCTTGGGGTTGAGCTTGTTGAAGCCCGTCAACCCTACCTCGGGGCCGGCCGCGGGCTCCCAGATACCCAGCCTCGCGCTGAGCTGCACGCGAACGAAGGCCTCCAGGGGGATGTGCGCCCACTCCATCGGCCAGCCCGTGCGCACGCCTCCTCCATATTGGAGG
The DNA here is from genome assembly GCA_003249315.1 of Archangium sp. Lineage (GTDB taxonomy): Bacteria > Myxococcota > Myxococcia > Myxococcales > Myxococcaceae > QKJM01. Next base: position 1,235 of record QKJM01000667.1, on the reverse strand, counting down.
CCGCGCCAGGGGCCCTGCTCCGCCGCCGTCCGCATCAGGGTGGCTTCCACGAGCGTGAAGCCCGACGCGGAGCGGAGGAAGGACTGCTGCGAGAGGTTGGAGAGCCCCACGGACAGCTCGTTCCGGGGCTCGGCCAGTGCTTCGGTGGCCAGTGTCAGCGTGGTCACCAGTAGGAGGAGCGCCAATCGAACTCCGCTCATGGCTCGACCGTTGAGCAGGAAGTCTGGGAGAGCGGCGAGGAGCTCCAGCTCCGAGGAGTGATCGTACGTCTCATATCCGCTACTAGTATATATTGAACATTCTCGAAGCAGGGTACAAAGCGTCAATCCGGGGTTTCCTGTGTCTTGAGGAGCTTGCGCTGGCGCTCGACCCTCGCTCAACCCTGTGATCCGACGCGAGGCGCTGACCATGTCCCGAGATACGAACGAGCTTCCCCTGGCGTCCTGGGCGCGGAGGCTGCAGCCCTCCGCCATGCAGGACATGCTGCAGAACATCACCCGGCCGGGCATCCTCTCGCTGGCGTTGGGGCTGCCGGCGGCGGAGCTTTTCCCCACAGAGGGCATGGCGCAAGCGGCGGCGCGCGTCCTGGCGGAGCAGCCGCGAGCGCTCCAGTACGGCCCCAGCCTCGAGCCCCTGAAGGATCAGGTGGTGGCGTTGATGGCGCGTCGGGGCGTGACCTGCACGTCGAAGCAGGTGTTCCTCACCACCGGAGCGCAGCAGGGAATGAGCCTGCTGGCCCGGCTGCTGCTGGAGGTCGGCCAGCCGGTGTTGCTGGAGGATCGCGTCTACGCGGGCTTCCAGCAGGTGCTGGAGCCCTTCGAGCCGCGGAGGCTGGTGGTGCGGACGGATCCGGGCACCGGCATCGATGTCGACGCGGTGGAGGCGCTGCTGCGCGCCGGCGAGAGGCCGGCCTTCCTCTATACGATGAGCGACGCGCACAACCCGCTGGGCTCGAGCCTGAGCGCGGAGAAGCGGGTGCGCCTGGCGGCGCTGGCTCGCGAGTACCGCATGCCCATCATCGAGGATGACGCCTACGGCTTCCTCCAGTACGAGGAGGAGACGCTGCCGCCGCTGAGGGCGCACGAGGACCAGTGGGTGTACTACGTGGGCTCCTTCTCGAAGCTCCTCGCCCCGGCGCTGCGGGTGGGCTGGCTGGTGGTGCCGGAGGCGCTGGTGCCCCGGCTGGCCACGGTGAAGGAGTCGAGCGACATCGACACCACCACCTTCAGCCAGCG
>QKJM01000742.1 GCA_003249315.1 Archangium sp. | reverse complement strand
CCAAACCACCGGCTTTCGGACACCTCCCAAGTCTGGAGGCGTCAAGCCGGACGGGTCGGCAACCCCCCTCGACTCAGTGCATGGCCTCCCGGCCAGTCCTGGAGAGACCCCGCGGCCGCGCGGAGGGCGGCCGCTCGAATACCCGCACCACCAGGCCCGCGAAGGGCACGCCCGGTCGGGGCGCGAGCGGATTGGTCAGGCGTTCGAGCTGCGCCAGCGCGGCCTCACTCGCCTCGTCCAGTGCTCGCTCCACCAGGGCCCCTTCCTCCTCACTCCCCCCCAGCGCCGCCACCGCGTCCCTCAGGCAGCGGCGCAGCGACTCGAATTCCTGGCGCAGCGCTTCCTTCCCACGTCCCGGCGCAAGCCGGAGCACCGCTCTCGTCCGGCTCCAGGGACTGCCCTCCGTTCCTCCGAGACTGCGCCCCAGCTCTCGGATGAAGGGCTCCACCACTCCCTCCAACTGGTTGCGCGGCGGTGGCCCTTCCTTCCCCTCCTCGGCGAAGCGCGCCCGGCGCCAGGCCGCGGCAAGCCGCTCGGGTTGCTCCATGAACATCCTTGCCACGCCTCCACCCCGCCGCGCCCTCTCGCCCATTCCACCGACCTCCGCTCTCGTCGCGGCCTTCGTAGCAAGCCGATTGCCAGCGCTTTCCTTCTCACGGGGGGACAAGGAAATCAGCCGCTTGGAGAATCACATCGGTCGGAACGTACCAGTGGGACTGTAATTTCTTTCGGGACGAGGTACCTGGGGTGCCAAGGAATGACCCAGGGTGTGGCGTGGGAGGGACAGGGTGGGAAGGACTTTTCCCACAGTGAGGCTAGTGGAGGGTGGGCTTGGGGGGACGGGGAGGGGGCTCGTCGTCCTCCTCGAGCTCCGGGTTGCGCGCGGAGTGCAGCTCGTACCACTCGGGGGCCGTCGCATCCTCGGGAGAGGTGGGGGACGAGGCCTCCTCCTCCTGCCAGGCGGTGAGCTCCTCCTCGAAGGTCGCGCGCATGGCCTCGTCCTCGGCGGCTTCCTGGGCCGCCATCTCCGCGAGCCGGGCCTCCTTCTGGCGCCGGCGCCGCACGTACGCGGCCACCACCAGCGCGGTGGCCCCCAGCCACATCAGCGCGGTGCTGGTCGTCAGCGGCAACCACCCGTAGCGAGCCGCCAGCCCCTGGCGCCACACCAGCTCCTCCACCAGGACGGAGGAGTGGAAGGCCTTGCCGAAGGCCCGCTCGAAGGGCTCGCCCGTGCCCACCTCGTCCACCAACTGCCCCATGCCCTCGGGCCCGTACCGCGCCGACAGCCACGCCACGAAGGCGGCGCTCTGCGCGTAGGCGATCTCCACGTCCGAGGGTAGATCCGGCCAGCGATCCGCCAGGTGCTCGAAGTGGAACACCCGCTCCTGCGCCACCGCGCGGAAGAGGGCCGCGTAGTGCGTCATGGAGTAGTTCTCCCCGGTGAGGTGCTGCGCCAGCCCCTCCTGGAACCAGCGCGGCCAGGTGGAGCCGAGCTGCCCCAGCGCCACGTGGGCCAGCTCGTGCCTCAGTGTCACCGGCCCCTCCGGCCCCGTCATCGTCAGCGCGTCCAGGAGGACGATCCGGTGCGCGGGGTAGGCCAGCGCCACCGCCCAGCCGGGCGGCTTTCCCCCGGGCAGGGCCAGCGCCTCGAACTCCTGGCGGCCCAGGCCCACGCGGATCTCCGTCACCCCCGGCCAGTCCCGCCCCAGCACGCCCGCGAAGGCGTCGCGCGTGGACTCGATGCTCTTCGCCAGCTCGCGCGCCGCACCCTGGGATTTCGTCGTGTAGCGGATGAGGAAGCGCGGTGTCTCCAGCTTGCCGACGATCAGCTCCGGCAGCGGTCCTGGCGCCAGAGCGGGTTGCTCGCCCGCGTTGGCGTGGCCGGGCATGTGGATGGGGCCGGGCTCCTGCGCCTCCACCACGGGCGTCAGCAGCAGGAGCAGGAGCAGGAGCAGGTGGCGCATGGGGGCCTCACGTGCCCGAAGACATAGCAGTCTCCACCTCCGCCGCGCCAAGCCCCGTGACGAGCACTCGCTTGCGGCGCGATGCGTCACCCGCCACCAGCGTCACCTGCCGCCGCTGCACCCCCAGCCGCTTCGCGAGGAACTCCAGCAGGGCGGCGTTGGCCTCGCCGTCCACGGGCGGGGCCGCGAGCTGGATCTTGAGCTGGCCGTCGTGCTCGCCCACCACGCGCGTGCGGGAGGCCCGCGGCTGGACGAGCACCGCCAGCCTCACTCCATCGGCGACCTCCTCGAGCCACGCGGCGGCCACGGACTACTCGGCCCCCTGGGCCTTCTTCTGCGAGAGGTAGGCCACGTTGTCCTCCACCCGCGCGAACTCCTTGTCCGCGAAGGTGGGGCCGCTGAACGTCTCCAGCAGCTTCTGGTGCGCCTCCACCACGGACTTCACCTGGGACTCGAACTGGGCCCGCTGGCGCTTCAGCTCGTTGATGTCCTCCACCACCTGCACCAGCCGCTGGTGCGCGCCGTGGACGATCTTCTCCGCCTGGTGCTCCGCGTCCGCGATGATGATCTCCGCCTCCTTCTTGGCGGCGGCCTTGAGATCCTCGCTGATGCGCTGGGCGGTGACCATCGTCTCCTGGAGGGTGCGCTCGCGCTCCACGTGCTGCTCCAGTCGGAGCTGGGTGCGCTTGAGCTCCTCCTTGAGCGCGATGTTCTCCTTCACCACCTCCTCGAACTCACCGGCGATGAGCTCGAGGAAGGCCTCCACCTCTCGCCGCGAGAAGCCTCGCAGGGCGGTCTCGAAGCGCTTCTGCCGGATGTCGAGCGGGGTGATCTTCATGGCGGCCAGTATAGGCCAGCCCTAGGACTTCTCCAGGAACTGCTCCCCGAGCTCCCTGGCTCGCCGGGTGGCCGCCTCCACGGCGTTGATGAGGGTGGTGCGCAGCCCGCCTGCTTCCAGGGTGTGCAGACCGGCGATGGCGGTGCCGCCGGGGCTGGTGACCTGGTCCTTGAGCTGACCGGGGTGGGCGCCCGTCTCGATCAGGAGCTTGGCGCTGCCGAGCACCGTCTGGGCGGCCAGCTTCAGGGCGGTGTAGCGGGGCAGGCCCACCTTCACCCCGGCGTCGGAGAGGGCCTCGATGAGGAGGAAGATGTAGGCGGGGCCGCTGCCGGACAGGCCGGTGACGGCGTCCAGCAGGCTCTCGTCCACCACGGTGGTGGTGCCTACCGCCTGGAAGATGCGGGTGGCCACCTGGAGATCCTCCTCGCTGGCGTGCTCGCCCGGGGAGAGGGCGCAGGCGCCCGCGCCCACCAGGGAGGGGGTGTTGGGCATGGTGCGGATGATGCGCGCCCCCGCTCCCAGCCGCCGCTCCATGGCGGCGATCGGCACGCCCGCCGCCACCGAGATGATCAGCTTGTGCGGATCCACCACCGCCGCCACCTGCACCAGCACCTTGTCCATGACCTGCGGCTTGACCGACAGCACCACCACGTCCGCCTCGCGCACGGCGGCCACGTTGTCCAGCGTGGTGCGCACCCCGTAGGTGCTCCGCAGCTCCTCCAGCCTCTCCGTGCGGCGTCCGGTGGCGATCAGCGCCTCCGGCCCGGCGGTACCGGAGCGCAACAGTCCCTTGATGAGCGCTTCGGCCATGTTGCCGGCGCCGACGAAGGCGATCTTCCGTTCGAGCATTCCCCGCCTTCTACCGTGAAATCCCCTGGGACGGGCAGCCCGGATGCGGTCCCGGATTTCCGCTGAAGTGCCATTTTCTTGACAGCGGATCTGATCGTGGGACCTTGGGGTGATACAGGCCTGTAGCGCCTTTACAGGGAGGTTGGAACACCCATGAGCGCGGCGGTTGCGAGCTGGAACTGGAAGACCCTGGAAAACGTGGAGGTGGAATGCACCCACTGCGGGGTGCGGATGACCTCTCAGCCGGGGACCCGGGAGAAGTACTTCCGCTGCGGCTCGTGCCACCGCTGGGTGTCCAGCACCTACTCGGACGTCCTCCGCGCGGACGCGAAGATGAGGACGCACCCGGTGAAGGAGAAGACGGCGTCGGACGAGCGCTTCCTGGCGGCGAAGGAGAAGCTGAGCCGGTGGATGGCGGCGCTGGACGATCAGGATCCGTACCGGGTGATGGGCGTGTCGCCGCTGGACTCGACGGAGCGGATCCGGACGCGCTACCGGGAGCTGGCGCTGGAGCGGCACCCGGACCGTGGAGGCTCGGCGGAGCGGATGCAGGAGCTGAACGTGGCCTACGAGCGCATCCTCCGGCACCACGAGCGCCGGAGGACGGGAGCGCTGCGGGCGGGGCCGGCGCAGGTGAGCGTGGCCACCTCGCTGCCGATGCGCGGCCGGTAGGTCCGCCGGCTCAGCGGCCCAGCTCCTCTCGCAGCCAGTCGATGCGGTCGCGGATGCGCTGCTGGATGTCGGCGCAGTCCTCGTCGAACTCCTCGAGTGAGTAGTACGTCTTCCGGTCCCTGGCGACGTGCTCGCGGATCTGCTCGCAGTAGAGGGCGGTTCGCTCCGGGAGCCGCGCGTAGGCGCCATCGCGGATGGCCACGAGCTGGTCCACGAACTCCTTGCGCCACAGCGGGTGCTGGTTCATCAGCAGGCGCAGGTGGTTGGGATCGTTGCCGATCGAGCCGCCCCAGTACTCGAAGATGTCGGCATCCGGGGGCGCGAACTCGCCGATGATGTCGTCGAGATCCCACGGCAGGACCACGAAGCGCCCGGTATCGGGGTCGTCGTAGTAGTAGAAGTTGGTGCTGCCGTTGCTGAAGTTGTCCGGGGTGGGGAGCACCGTCTCCGCCGCCATCAGCAGCAGCACCTGATGCACGTCCAGCATCTCCGGCAGCTTCGCGTAGAAGCGGGAGTGGTCCCCCTTCAGAGGCTCCTCGAAGATGAGATCCTCCAGCGCCCACAGGCGCTCCTGATCGTTCTCCTCTTCGTTCGTCTTGAGCTCGTAGCCGTCCTCGTAGAGGTTGCCCTCGGGGTTGGCGAAGTGGTCCTCGAGGAACTCCTTATCGATGACCTCGATGTTCTGGTAGAGGCCGAGGTAGCTCCCGTTGAGGAAGAGCCGCGCGTTGTTGACGCGGGGCGCCTCGAGCCCGACCTCTCGCATCAGCCACATTCCCAGCCGATCCCTCACCGGGGCGGCCGTGTAGGGGTTCGCCTCCAGGTTGATCCGCCTCAACCCGAGGAAGCGCCCCTTCTTGTTCCAGTGGTTGAACTTGATCATGAACTGGGGCTTGAGCTCGTCGGGCCAGACCTCCTCGCCGCCCTTGGAGCGGCAGGCCGCGTCCGGGAAGCTCTGCCCGCCGAAGGAGAAGGAGCAGTGGACGTACTCCTTGCGGCCCTTCTTGCGGCTCTCGAGGAAGCGCTTCCATTCCTTCTTGGTGAAGGAGAGCTGGAAGTCGACCACCACGGCCTCATCGTAGAGGTCCCCGTCTCCGAGAGGGCTCACCGACATCCCATGGGCTCCGGGCAGCCCCTCCCTCTCTCCTTCTTCGGTGGAGACCTCGCCACACGCGCAGAGCCCCAGCCACAGGGCCACGCCGAAGCACGTCATTCCCCTCATTCCCCTCATTCCATTCATGTGCTTCTCCCGTTGGAGGATCCCTCGCACCGTGTCCGGGACCGGTGGAGCTGAGATGCTGAGTCGGGTATCCGGGAACAACCGGCCTTCCGGCTCGTAAGTCCTCGGGCAACATAATTCTGCGAGGAGGGTGGAGTGGAATGCACTGCATGTGTACGGCTGGGCTGTGACTGTAATGATTGTTCATGTCGAGGCAGAGGGAGTGTATTGGAGTTGAAACCTTTCACCCAAAGGTCTTTCATGACTTGAAACATGCTTCTCACGTGTTGATAGTGTCTGACCATTACCAGCTCGTGAGGAGGACCCGGCATGGTCGGCATGCACATCCAGCTCGAAAGGTACCCGCGTCCGTCGAGGGTACCGTGGTTGTTGCTGGTGCTGGTGCTGGTGCTCGGGGGCACGGCGGCCCATCGGGGCTATGAGCTGTACGAGGAGGAGCGGGCGAGAGCGGAGGCGGCCCGGGAGGAGGCGGAGAGGGCGCGAGCTCGGGCGCTGGCGGCGGAGCAGGCGCGGGAGGCACTCACGGAGGAGCTGGCCACGCTCGGGGTGGAGCAGGGGCGGGAGCCCGCCGGGCTCGCGCGGCCCGGACAGGTGGGGCGGTTGCGCGGTGCGGCACTCGGTCGGCTCCAGCGCCTCAACGCGGAGCTGGCGCGGGAGCTGAAGGTTGTCTCCTATCCGCTCGGTACGGTGCGCTTGTGGCGGCGCGGGGAGCGCCTGCACATGGTGTTCGAGGACAAGCTCCTCTTCGGTGAGGACGGTCGGATCTCCGAGCGGGGGGCCGAGGTGCTCACCCGGCTGGGCGCGGTGCTGGCGAAGGCGGAGGATCGCGTGCTCCAGGTGTCGGGCCACACTGACGAGAGTGCTCCGGAGGGGTCTCTCGCGGGGGCCTTTCCGACGAACTGGGAGCTGTCCGCGGCGCGAGCGGTGAGCGTGGTGCGCTTCCTCGGTGAGAAGGTCGGCATTCCGGAGAGCCGGCTCGTGGCCGCGGGCTATGCCGCGACGCAGCGCGTAAGCGGCAGCGTGAGCCCGAGGGCGCGGGCTCGCAACCAGCGGGTGGAGATCCTGGTGGTGCCCGCGCCTCCCTCGGACAGGCGGCTCGCCCGGACGGGGCCGTCCATGGGCCGATAGCCGCGGAGGGAGACACTCGCGCGGGATGAGAAGTGGTGCGTTGGTTTTGCATCCGCTTCGGCATCCGGCGTACCGTCGTCCCCCATGAATGACAGACTCCCCTCGTCCACCCGGCTTTTACTTGTTTTCGGTCTCCTGGGCCTGTCGCCTGCGTGCAAGAAGCAGGAGGCGGTTCGCGTCGATGCGGACTTCTACAAGAAGACGCAGGAGGCGCTCATCCGCGCGAAGCCCGGGGATGTGATCGAACTGCCCGAGGGCCGGTTCGTGCTGGATCGCGGCCTCTCGTCCTCGGTGGATGGCATCACCATCCGCGGCAAGGGCATGGACAAGACGATCCTCTCCTTCAAGGGGCAGAAGCAGGGGGCGGAGGGGCTGCTCGTCAAGGGCAATGGCATCACCATCGAGGACCTCGCCATCGAGGACGCGAAGGGGGATGGGATCAAGATCAACGGCACGGATGGGCTCATCATCCGGCGGGTGCGCACCGAGTGGACGCGCGGTCCGCACTCGGACAATGGCGCCTACGGCCTCTACCCGGTGCAGTGTCGCAACGTGCTGATCGAGGACTCGGTGGCCATCGGTGCTTCGGACGCGGGCATCTACGTGGGCCAGTCCAGCCACGTCGTCATCCGCCGCAACCGCGCTCTTCGGAACGTGGCAGGCATCGAGAGCGAGAACACCCGGTTCGCCGACATCTACGAGAATGTGGCCACCGAGAATACTGGCGGCATCCTGGTGTTCGATCTGCCGGATCTCCCCGTCCAGGGCGGCAAGGCCACTCGCGTCTACAACAACGAAATCTACAAGAACAACACGGACAACTTCGCTCCCGAGGGCAACATCGTCGCCACCGTGCCGACCGGCACCGGGCTGATGATCATGGCCAACGACGAGGTCGAGGTCTTCGGAAACAAGATCAAAGACAATCAGACCGTCAACCTGGCCGTCGTCAGCTATTTCGTGACGAACAAGCCCATCAAGGACAAGAATTACGATCCGTACCCCGAGGCCATCTACATCCATGACAACGAATTCTCCGGTGGTGGAGAGTCGCCGACCGGCCTGGTGGTCAAGCTGCTCGCCCTGAAGATGGGCAAGCCCTTCCCGGACATCCTCTACGACGGGGTGGTGGACAAGAAGAAGCTGACCGAGCAGGGCGTGCTGCCGGAGGACCGGCGGTTGTGCATCCAGAACAACGGGGATGCCGACTTCGCCAACATGGACGGCGCCAACAAGTTCGACAACATCCAGAGGGATCTCACGCCACACGATTGCGCGCTCGAGAGCCCCGAGCCGGTGATGCTGACGGGAGGTGTGCAGCCGTGAGGGAGTTCGGACGTGCGGTGATGCTCCTCACGCTGACGGCGGCGGTGCTCGGCCTGTCCGGCTGCAGCAAGTCGGGCGGTGGCCCGGTGCGCTCCTTCGTCGAGGAGCCCTTCCCGGAGAAGCTGTCCGAGTGGAACCTGTTCCGGGGCAGGCTCTCGACGCTGGAGCCCAATACCGGAGTGGTCCCATATGATCTGAACTCGCC
>QKJM01000459.1 GCA_003249315.1 Archangium sp. | reverse complement strand
AGCGCGCTCGAGGCCGTGCTCGCCGTCCTCGGCCTCCAGCACCTCGTAGTGGCCGCCGAGGTAGCGGCGGACGATGTCCCGGTTCTGCGCGTTGTCCTCCACATAGAGGATGCGCGGCAGGCGCTCGGCCGTCTGGGCGCTCTGTTGGAGCAGCAGGCGGCGGGCCTGGTCGATGACCTCCTCCAGCGCGTGGCCTCCCTTCTGGACGAAGTCGGCGAAGCCCTCGCGCAGGGTGGTCTGCTCCTCGTGGGAGAGCGTCTTGCCGGTGAGCACCACCACGGGGACGTGGAGGTTCTCCGCGCGCAGGCGACGCAGCACCTCGAAGCCGTCCAGGTTGGGCATCATCAAATCCAACACCACCAGCAGGGGAGGGGAGACGCGCGCCTTGAGGAGGGCGTCCTCGCCGTTGCGGGCCTCGGTGGTGGAGAGGCCGGCGCGGCGAAGGGAGCGGCTGACGAGCTCGCGCGTCTCGGCGTCGTCGTCCACCACCAGCACCTCGCCGGGGCCGGCGCTGGGGCCGAGGCTGCGGCGCACCACCTCCACCAGGTGCTCGGGCTCTATCGGCTTGACGAGGTACTCGCAGGCGCCGAGCGAGAAGCCGCGGGCGCGCTGCTCCTCCACGGAGAGGATGATGACGGGGATGTGGGCCAGGTCCGCCTCGGCCTTGAGGGTGGAGAGCACGCTCCAGCCGTTGAGGCGGGGGAGGTGGATGTCCAGGACGATGGCCTGGGGCCGCAGCTCGCGCGCCTTCTTGAGCGCCTCGATTCCGTCCGCGGCGGGCTCCACCTTGAAGCCGGCGGGCTCGAGCTGCCCGGCCACGAGCTGCTGGACGAGGGGGTCGTCATCCACCACCAGCACGGTGCCGCTCGTCATGGGCAGGAGCGCCGTGGCCACGTCCTGCACGGACACGGCCCGCTCCTGGCGCGACTCGGCGGGGGCTTCGCTCTCCTGGATGCCGGGCAGCCGCAGGGTGAAGGTGGTGCCTCGGCCCAGGGTGCTCTGCACCGACACCGTGCCGCCCAGCACCTTGCCCAGCTCCTTGACGATGGCCAGCCCCAGCCCGGTGCCGCCCACCTTGCGCGTGCTGGAGCCGTCCACCTGGCGGAACTTCTCGAAGATGAAGGGGAGCTGGTCCGCTGGAATCCCCTCGCCGGTGTCCTCCACCGTGAAGACGGTGTCCGTGCCCTCGGTGCGCACGTCGAGCGCCACCTCGCCGGAGTCGGTGAACTTGGCCGCGTTGGAGAGGAGGTTGAGGAGGATCTGCCGCAGCTTCAGCCCGTCGGTGCGGAGGAAGAGCGCCCGATCGTCCAGGTGGGTGGTGAGCTCGACGTCCTTGCCCTTGAGGTACTCGCGCACCGTGGCGATGCACTCCTCGGCCAGCTCCCGCATGTCCACCTGCTCCACCGCCACCTCGGCCCGGCCCGCCTCAATCTTGGAGAGGTCCAGGATGTCGTTGATGAGCGCGAGCAGCGTCTGCGCGTTCTTCTTCACGACGTTCAAGTCGCGTCGGCCGTGCGCGGTGAGGCGGTTGCCCTCCTCGCGCATGAGCAGATCGCAGTAGCCGATGATGCCGTTGAGGGGCGTGCGGATTTCGTGGCTGAAGTTGGCGAGGAACTCGCTCTTGAGGCGGGCGGCGGCCTCGGCCTCGCGGGCGCGCTCCTCCTCGTTGCGCCGGGCGCGGGCCAGCTCCTGGGCGAGCCGGTCCAGGTCCTCGTTCTGCTGACGGATGAGCTCCATCTGCAGGGCGCGATTCTGGTAGCTGGCCAGGGTGCGCGCGGAGACGGCGCGGCTGCGCTTGAGCTCCTCGAGGTTCTCCGCCAGGCGCTGGTTGGCCTCCTCCAGCTCGGCCTTGGAGCGGCGCAGGGCCTCCTCGGCGGCCTTGCGTACGGAGATCTCCTCGGTGATGCCCATGACGTAGCGGGCGTCGCCGTGCTCGTCCAGCAGGGGCACCTTCTTGGTGGAGAAGATGCGGTCCACCCCGTCCACCCGGGCCACCTCCTCGAAGGCCTTGAGCTTCTTCGAGGCAAGGACCTCGGTGTCGTCGAGGGTGAAGGCCTCGGCCTGCTCCTTGGGGAAGTAGTCGTGATCCAACTTCCCCAGCAGCCACTCCTTGGTGACGTTGAAGGTGTCGGCGAAGGTCTTGTTGACGACGCGGAGGCGACGCTCCTCGGCGTCCTTGACGAAGAGGACGAAGGGGATGGCGTCGATGACGCTCTCGAGCAGCCAGTGGGCGTGGCGCTGCTTCTCCTCGGTTTGCTGGTGGCGGCGGCGCTCGTGGATGAGCTTGAGCTCGTGGCGGACCACGGGGACGACGCGGGCCAGGCGCTCCTCGTCGAGGTAGTTGCAGGCGCCCAGCTCCATGGCCAGCTCCAGCTCCTCCTCGCTCCAGAGGGGGGAGAGGAAGAGGAAGGAGAGCAGGGGGGCCCGTTGGCGCAGCAGCGCGGCGGCCTCGCGGTAGCCGAGCCCGGGCACCTCCGTGCCGCACAGGGCCAGGTCCCACGGCTGCTCCAGCGCGGCCTCGAACTCCTGGGGCGTGGACACCCGCTGCCAGGACACCTCCACGCTGGCGCGCTCCAGCCGCTCCCGCACCCGCGCGCACTCGCCCTCGCTGGTGACGAAGAGCAGCCGCGGCATGACATTCCCCTCTCCGGCGGGGGCCGAGATGCTCATGGAGTCAGTTCCTTCCGAAGGCGAGGACCGTCAAGGTCGTGTTGATTTGAAACCCGGAGTAGATTTCGAAATGCACGTTGAGCCCGGCCGCAGGGGGGGCGTAGCGGAGGGTGTCGGCGAGCTGGGGGACGGTGCCGGTGGCCTGGGCGAACCACATGCGCGCGCCGCAGTGGAAGAGGAGGGCGGCCTGGGGATTCGGGACGCGGCGAGGCAGCTCCTCCTGGAAGAAGGAGCGGGTGAGGCCGGCCATGTCGCCCAGCCGCATCAGCTCCAGCTCGGTGCCCTCCTCGAGCAGGTTGGCGAAGAGGATGGAGCCGTCCGGCAGGGGCTTCCAGGGGGAGCGGATGAAGTACTCGCGGCCCACCTTGAGAGCGGCGGGGTGGGCGGAGAAGCCGTGGGGCTTGCCGAACTCCAGGTCCTCCACGCCGACGCCGAGCAGCTCGGCATAGCGCTGGGTGGCGGGGAGGCCGTCGATCTCCAGGGCGCGGGTGGCGCTGTCGTCCACGCGGGTGAGGGTGATGCGCTCGCCGGTGGGCACGTACCAGTGGGAGCGCAGGGCGCCCCAGGGGGCGTCCGTCTTGAAGAGGGTGACGAGCACCGCGTCGGTGACCACCTCGCCGTCCACGTGGATGACGGCGGACTGCTTCTCGGGATCGGGCTCGTGGTCGGAGGCGCCACCGCCCACCAGCATGAGCTGCTGGTTGCGCTCGAGGATGCCCAGCAGCATCTCCTCCTTCTTCATGCGCAGGCCGTCGTCCATGACGAGGCCCACGTAGCGCCGGGCATCGAGGTCTCTCTGGCGCACGCCGAGCTCCTGCGCGGCTCGCTCCATGGCCGTCGCGCCCGCGTTCACCGCGTCCGAGGACAGACCGTGGCCCAGGCCGAGGCCCACCTCGAAGTCTCCGCTGAGCGCGCCCAGCACCACGCTGCCCTGGTGGAAGCCGTGGTTGTCCACCTCGCCCATGGTGGTGGCGCCCACCAGACGCGTCCCGGCGGGCAGCCGCTCGCGCAGCGCCCGGTTGAGGGCGAGCTGATCCCTCTCACGCGAGGCGAAGAGGGTGACGAGCCTGGGCGTCTCGTGGCCTTCCAACTGTCGGATGAGATCCTCGGCCACGGCCACGGGCTCCGCCAGCGTGGAACGCGCCGTTTGCATCTTCACCTGGGCCAATCGAGGACCTCCGGTGTGTGTGGGGGGAGAGCCAGCGGCCTCAGAAGCCGCTGGAGGGGTGCTCAGTATGGCAGGAGGTCGTGCATTGCTGGAAGGATTCCCGACCGCCGCCGATGTACATGCTCTCGAGGGGGCCGGACTCCGTCACGTGGTCCTCCGGGTAGGACGTGTGGCAGGACATGCAGGCAGCCTTGCTGGTGCGCTGGATGCTCTCCGGCGTGAGGTGGCAGGTGGCGCACCGGGAGAGGGAGACGCCGAAGCGGGCGGCCGAGCGCGAGTGGATGAAGTGGGTGCGGACCACCACGGGCCCCTCCAGCTCGAAGCTGAGCGGGGCATGGCAGCCGGCGCAGGCGGCGCGGTTGTCATGGCCATGGAGCACCGTGCCCAGCTCGCCTCCCTGGTTGTGGCAGGTCTTGCACGAGCCAGTGGTGAGGGGGGCCTCGGTGCGCCGTGTCGTGCCCACCTGGATTTCGAGGGTGCGTGTGAAGGGGATGTCCTCTCCCATGTATGTGCGGCGGCCCTTCACGGACACCAGGTAGGTGCCCGGCTCGGCGTTCTTCGGGAGCTGGAAGCTCCACGTGTCGCTCACCGGGGCGGCCCAGCCGGTGTGTTGAGGATCGAACGCGCCGCCGAAGAGGTCGTTCGCCGGCGGGAAGGTCTGCCCCTGCGCGTAGACGCCGTCCACCTCCAGTGTGCCGAGGGTCTGCACGTCGTTGGGGCCGAGGAAGGCCTCGAGCTCGACGATGGTGCGGATGGGCCGGACGCGCTGGGCCGGGCCGATGATGTGCGCCATCAGCATGCGCTCGCGGTGCTTGCGGCGGTAGTAGGTGGTGGTGGGATCGAAGAAGGCCCGGTAGTAGCCGATGCCAGCCGGGTTGGGCCCGAAGTTCACCTCGTTGTAGGTGGGCAGGCCGCCGGCCGGGTGCAGGCGCTTGCCCGCCCCATCGCGGAGGGTGAGCTGGAAGGTGAGGGTGCTGCCGGGGGCGAAGGTGCCGTCCGGGCGCCGGGACGTGAGGGGCTTCACGTCGATGGAGAAGCCGTAGGCGTAGGGCGCGTCCCGCACCTGCTCCACGGGGATGACGTAGGGGGCGCCGGGTCGCTGAGACCAGTGCAGCTCCAGGGCCCGGGTGTCCGCGGAGAGGGTGAAGGGCGTGCGGTCCACCGTGCGCGCGTTGCGCAGCTCCACCAGCGCCTCCTCCTCGAAGTGGGTGGCGCCGGTGCAGTCGGTGAGCGAGACGCAGTCCTTCGTCCACTGGATGGCGCGCAGGCGGCGGACGAAGAAGTCATCCCGCTCGTGCCGCTCGCCGCCGCTGCCGGCGCTCAGGGTGATGGCGCGGCCGGTGGGGTGGCCGGCGGCGTCCACCGGCTGGACGATGAAGTAGCCGGGTGCCTCCATCCACCGCGCCTGGCGGTAGAAGCGACGGCGGGTGTAGGTGCCGTCCGGGTTGGCCAGCAGGTTGGGCTCCTCGTCCGCCCGCTTCAATCCCTCCCAGTCGAGGAAGCCGAAGTCGCCCCGCGTGCGCAGGCCGTCCACCCCCTCGTCCCGGGTGGCGGTGAGGGAGGCGCGCAGGTCGAGCTGGTTGATGTAGAAGCGGTGGCCGGCGAGCACCCGCAGCGGCACACCCTGGCCGTTGTCCACCTCCAGGGCGAGCCCCACCGGAGGGGACGGCTTCGCCTGCTGGATGGCTCCGCTCGCCTCCACGGCTCCGCCCATGAGGACGAGGGCCACCAGCCCCAGCCCGCGCGCCGCCTGGCGTACACACCGCTCCCACGGCGTGGAGAACGCTCTCGAACCGCTCATCGCGGTCCCTCCTTCTCTCGTCAGTCGAAGTGAGTGCGGGCTGGCACCCTGCCGGCCTCGCTCGCGCCCCCTGCGTCGCGACCGTCCCCCTTCTTCCGGGAGCCGGTGCATTCGGGCTCTACCAGAATAATGCGCATCCCGATATAGATTAAACAATCAGGATTTCTTATAAAGTGCTGTAAATCGAGCTTGTCGTGTGAGAGGAGGCCAGAGGGCGGAGGTGGGGGAGGGAGACGGAGAAGGTGGCGCCGTCGCCGGGGCGGCTGGAGACGTGGATGGAGCCGCCGTGGGCCTCGACGAGCTGGCGGGCGATGTAGAGGCCGAGCCCGGTGCCGGGGTGGAGGGTGTGGCCGGCGCGCTCGAAGCGGCCGAAGAGGCGGCGCTGGGCCTCGGGATGGATGCCCTGGCCCTGATCGCACACCTCCAGCCGGGCGAGGGGGCCCTCGGTGCGGATGTGGACGCGGACGGGGCGACCCTGGCCGAACTTGAGGGCGTTGCTCAGCAGGTTGGTGGCCACCCGCTCCAGGCGCTGGCGATCCCACCGGCCCTGCACCGGGCCGTCGGCGAACACCTCGAGGGCGCAACCGGTGGCGGCGGCCTGGGCGTCGAAGCGGGAGGCCACTTCGCGCACCAGGGCGGTCAGGTCCACCTCCTCCAGCGCCAGCGCGAGCCGGCCGGAGGACTGGCGGGAGAGGTCCAACAGGTCACGCAGCATCAGGCCCAGGCGGTGTACCTCCCGCTCGGCCTGCGCCAGTCCCTCGTGCAGGGTGGCATCGGGGGAGGCGTGGGCGCGCAGCCGGTGGAGGCGGAGCTGCAACGCCATCAGCGGGTTGCCCAGCTCGTGCGCCGCCTCGCCCACCAGGTCCAGGCCCGCCTGTACCGGGGCCCGCGGGTGGGCGCTCGTCCGGCGGGAGGGCTTCAGCAACCACCCCAGCGCCAGCCCCGCCAGTAGCACCAGCAGGACCCGAGGGCCCAGGAGGGCCAGGGCCAGGGCCGACGCGAGCAGAGCCACGCCGACGCGCAGCGCGGTGGACGAATGCAGCGGCATGTGGACACTCCCCCCCAGCGGCTCCCGTGAGGCGCGGGCCGCAGGCGTGCTCACGTTGCCCTGGGTTGGAGTGTCGGGGAATAGCCCTTGCGGGCAGGAGGCTGTCCGGTGGTGGACGGTACTCTCGCCCTGGAGGGCGAGACGAGGGATGGCCAGCGGGGGCAAGCGGGGTTATGAGGCGGACCCCTTTTTTCTCCCATGGAGGGCTCTCTACCGACCATGAGTCTCGTTCCCGGCAACAAGGTCCGCTATCTCCCCCAGCCCGAGTGGGGCGTGGGGCATCTGCTCTCTCTGCAGGAGGAGGGCGCCAAGGCGCTCATCCTCTTCCCGAGCCGCGAGGAGGCTCCGGTGCTGGTGTCCACCAAGGGGGGCACCCTGGTCCACCACCCGCTGAACCCGGGAGACGCCGTGCGGACGGCCAAGGGCCGGCAGGCCACGGTGGTGGGCGAGGAGGAGGGCGCCCGCGGCCTGCGCCGCTACGTGCTGCGCTACGCGGACACCGGCGAGGAAGATGAGATGCCCGAGTCCGAGGTGCATGCCCTGGCGCCGCGGTCGGATCTGCTCTCCACCCTGCGCGAGGGCCGGGTGGGGGACGCGCGAGGCTTCCTCCTGCGCAAGCAGGCGCTGCTGCTGGACGACGAGCGCCGCTGCGACGCGCTGGGCGCGCTGCTGGCCAGCCGGGTGATGGTGAAGCCGCACCAGGTGGGCGTGGTGCAGCGGGTGCTGAGCGCCCGCAGGCCCCGCTTCGTGCTCGCCGACGAGGTGGGCCTGGGCAAGACGATTGAAGCGGGCATGGTGTTCAGCGCCCTCCGCCTCTCGGGGCTCGCCCGGCGCGTGCTGGTGGTGGCCCCCAGCCACCTCACCGTGCAGTGGCTGGTGGAGCTCTTCCACAAGTTCAACCAGCTCTTCACCCTCATGGACTCGGAGCGCTACGCCCAGTCCCTCAAGGAGGCCCCCGGGGTGTCCCCCTGGGCCCGCTTCCCCCTGGTGGTGACGAGCCTGGAGATGCTCGCGCGCAACGAGGAGCACCGCGCCGCCGTGGCCGACGAGCGCGCCTTCTGGGACCTGGTCATCATCGACGAGGCCCACCACCTCAAGGGCGCCAAGGCCTTCGCCGCCGCCGAGGGACTGGCGGCCAACTCGTGGGGCCTGCTGCTGCTCACCGCCACCCCCATGCAGTTGGACCCGGCCGAGTACCACGGGCTGCTCACGCTGATTGATGCCGCGAGCGCACCCACCGTGGAGGGCTTCGAGGCGCGGCTGGCCCGCCAGGAGGAGCTGAGCCACGCGGTGCGCGAGCTGCTGGAGGGCAAGGACGCCGCGGGCGCGGTGAAGGCCCTGGCCGCGCGCTTCCCCGAGGACGCGAAGCTTCGTTCGCTGAAGGAGTCCGAGGCGCTGCTCCAGCACCTGGCGGAGACGTACAGCTTGAGCGACAGGCTGGTGCGCAACCGGCGCGCGGTGGTGGGCGGCTTCTCCACCCGCCGCCTGCACCGCCACCCGGTGACGCTGTCCGCCGAGGAGCTGAAGACGCGGGACGCGGCGCTGACGGCGCTGGC
>QKJM01000758.1 GCA_003249315.1 Archangium sp. | reverse complement strand
CGGCGCTGGTGGCGGTGACGGGCGCGGGGGTGGCGCGGGCGGAGGCGCCCCAGGCGATGGCGAGGTCGGCGGCGATGGTGGACGAGGTGAAGCTGCCGAAGGCCACGGTGGTGGAGCTGAAGAACGGGGCGAGGCTGTTGCTGGTGGAGAAGCACGAGGTGCCGCTGGTGGCCTTCGACGCGCGGGTGCGCGGCGGGGCGCTGGGGGATCCAGAGGGCAAGGAGGGTCTGGCGGCGCTGACGGCGGAGCTGCTGCGGAAGGGGGCGGGGAAGAGGGATGCGCGACAGTTCGCCGAGGCGGTGGACAGCGTGGGCGGCTACGTGTCGGTGGAGGCGGGGCAGGAGGCGGTACACCTGGGGGGGCAGTTCCTCTCGCGAGACACGGAGCTGATGGTGGAGCTGCTGGCGGACATGCTGCTGCGCCCGCGCTTCGAGCAGGCCGAGCTGGAGAAGACGCGCGAGCGGATGGTGTCGGAGCTGGCGGCGGCGAAGGATGGGGACTTGCGAGGGGTGATCGGCACCTACTTCCACGCCTTCCACTTCGGGAAGCACCCGTATGGGAGGCCAGTGGGGGGCAGCGAGGCCTCGCTGGCCACGCTGGGGCGCGAGGACGTGCTGGAGTACGCGAAGGCGCACCTGGGGGGAGACCGGCTGATACTGGCGGTGGTGGGCGACTTCGACACGAAGAAGCTGGCGAAGAAGCTGGAGGCGGCGCTGGGAGGCCTGGCGCGCGCGTCGACCGCGGCGCCCGTGGCGGCGCCGACGGAGCGGACGAAGGGCCGGCGGGTGCTGCTGGTGGACAAGCCGGACGCGACGCAGACGTACTTCTGGGTGGGCAACACGGGGATTGCGCGGACGGACGAGGGGCGGGTGGAGGTGGCGCTGGCGAACACGGTGCTGGGGGGGCGCTTCACCTCGTTGCTGAACACGGCGTTGCGGGTGAAGAGCGGGCTGACGTACGGGGCGGGCTCGCTGGTGGTGAGGGAGACGCAGCCGGGGGCCTTCGCCATCAGCTCGTACACGAAGACGGAGAGCACGGAGCAGGCGCTGGACATGGCGCTGGACGTGCTGGCGCGCTACCGGGAGGAGGGGATGGACGAGGCGACGCTGGCCTCGGCGAAGGCGTACGTCCAGGGGCAGCTCCCTCCGACGCTGGAGACGGGGGTGCAGCTCGCGGGGAAGCTGACGGAGCTGGCCTTCTACGGGCTGGACGCCGGGGACGTGGACGACTTCGCGGGGCGGGTGGCGAGGGCGGACCGGGAGGGCATCCAGAAGGCCATCGAGCGGGTGCTACCAGCGAAGGAGGACCTGACGCTGGTGCTGATAGGAAAGGCGGAGGCGCTGCGCGAAGTGGCGAAGAAGTACGGGCCGCTGACGGAGCTGAGCATCACGGACCCGCATTTCACCCCGAGCCACTGAGCCCCAATCACCCCTCTCCCTCTGGGAGAGGGACGGGGTGAGGGTGCCACGAATCCCGGGTTGAACCCGAGCTACCGAAGCCGAGCAAACCGCTCCATGCACTGTTGAAAGCGCCGGTCCACGTTGCGAGCGAACCACGAGGTGGACTTCTCGCCGCGAATCTTGGGGCTGCGGATGGTGACGGAGGGGAGCTGGGCGTACTCGGGTGTTTCGTTGGTCACCTCCTGGTAGGAGCGCTTGATGGCGTCCCAGGTGGCGGTCTCCTCGAGGGCGAGCTCCTTCTCCAGGAGCACGTCGCGACGGACGCGGCGCTCGCTGAGTTCGGGGGCGAAGCGCTGGCGGAAGGAGAGGATGGCGCGCAGGGAGTTGCTGTCGCGGTCCACGGGCTCGCCCTGTTTGTCGTAGATGAGCAGATCCCCATCCGTGACGAGCGGAATGCCGGTGAGGCGGCTCACCTGGGCCTGGAGGGCGGCGTTGCGGGAGGCGTAGAAGCCGGCGTTGTAGTCGGCGAAGCGGAAGAGGGGCTTCTCATACGCGGCCTCGTAGCCGAGCAGCCGGGCGGTGCCGTAGTACACGCCGCCGCTGCGGGTGTAGAGCTCCTCGCGGACCCGTTGGAGGGCGCGCTCGTCGCCCCCGGCGAGCTCCTCGGAGAAGCGGACGCTCACCTGCATGGAGCCGGCGGTGGTGATGGGGTTGTAGTCCTCCAGCCGGGTGGACTTGAAGAGGGCGCTGGCGAGGGCCACCGCGGTGTACGTGGTGGGGAACTCCGTCTCGTAGTACTCCAGCAATTCCCGGAAGATGCGGTCCAGGTCCCTCTCGGTGCGTACCTCGGCCAGCCGTTGCTCGAAGGACTTCGAGTAGCCCGGGGCGCGACCCTCGAGCAGGGCCTTGATGGCGGGAGGCCCGAACGGGCCGAGCTTCTGTCCGTATGCCTCCAGCCGCTGGCGGACGATGCGCGCCAGTCCCGGGACTCGCGGGTTGGCCTCGAAGCCGGACTCCTGGCCGATGACGGCCAGCACCGAGCACACCGCCTCCGGTGAGGGGTACAGCCGGTGCGCCTCCAGCGCGGCCAGCACGTCCTCCGCCCAGCCCTCGGGGTCCTTCTCTCCCGGGGGGATGAGACGCGTGGCCTGCTCCACTGTCACCCTCGGCCCGGAGGGCTCCGGAGGGCGTACATGCCTCGGCGCGCAGCCGCTCAGCACCCCCACCGCGAGCACCAGAAAATTCAGTGAAATTGAAAAAAACCGCGCACACTGCCATTTCAGCCGGAAGGAGGGAAGGGGCCTCCTGACATGGCCTGCTTTAGCGAAATCAGAAAATTTCCTGAAAATCATCAAGGGGCCTTGAAATCGGGGAAGCGGGTATGTCAAGAAAGTAATCCCTTTCTGCAGAGGAGTACGCGTTGACCAACCGAATGATGAAGACCTTCTGCGCGGCGTGGCTCGGAGCGAGCCTGGCCGCCTGCGGTGCGGCGGATGAGGGTGCGCTGGAGCAGGGCGCCCGGAAGGACGCTGACGTCCAGGCCGCGCTGGCGGGGCTCAAGGATGTGAAGGTGCTGTCCACGCAGGATGGTGTTCCGACGTTCATCCAGGGGTCGCTGGGGAAGGTACCGTCCGGTGTGACGGGTCTTCGGATGGCGAGGGACGTGGATGTGGAGACGCGGCAGACGCTGTCGCGCGTCGCTCCCGTGTTCCAGATGAACGCGGACGAGCTGGTGTTCACCCGCGCCTCGAAGGACGAGCGCGGCCACCAGTTCCTGCGCTTCCAGCAGATGTTGAACGGCTTGCCGGTCATGGGCGGCGAGATGCTGCTGCACGCGGACGGCTCGGGCAACGTGTATGCGGCCAACAGCTCGCTGCGCGGCACGCGTGGCGTGGCGGCGCAGGCTCGGGTGGCTCCCGAGGCGGCGGCGCGTGCGGCCGTGGACGCCTCGCTGGCGCGCAACGCCTCCGCCGAGGGTGAGCCCCGGCTGGTGTACTTCCAGGCCGAGGGTGCGAAGCAGGCGAGCCTGGCCTACGAGGTGAACGTGGTGGGCGAGCGTGACGACGGCCTGCCGGTGAACGACCTCGTCTACACGAGCGCCGAGGACGGCAAGGTGCTGGGGACGAACTCCCGCATCCACACCGCGCAGAACCGGGCGGTGTACTCGGCCAACAACGGCACCAGCCTGCCCGGCTCCATCAAGCGCAGCGAGGGCGGCGCGGCCACCGGTGACTCCCACGTGGACGAGAACTATGGCCACCTGGGCACCACCTACCAGTGCTACTCCCAGAACTTCGGCCGCGACTCGTTCGACAACGCGGGCGCCCAGCTCCGGAGCACGGTCCACTACAGCAACAACTACGTCAACGCCTTCTGGAACGGCTCCCAGATGGTGTACGGCGACGCCGACGGCACCACCGCCGGTCCCCTCGGCAAGTCGCTGGACGTGACGGTGCATGAGCTGACGCACGCGGTGACGAACTACGAGTCCAACCTCGTCTACTCCAACGAGTCCGGCGCCCTCAACGAGGGCATGAGCGACATCTTCTCCGCGTACTGCGAGGCGTGGACGAAGGGCTGGGCCACCGACGCCGCCGTCTACATGATTGGCGACGACATCTGGACGCCGGCCACTCCGGGTGACGCCCTGCGCTACATGACCAACCCCACGCAGGACGGCTCCTCCAAGGACTACTACCCCGAGCGCTACACGGGCACCTCCGACAACGGCGGCGTGCACTGGAACTCGGGCATCGCCAACCTGGCCTTCTACCTGCTCTCCGAGGGTGGCACCCACCCGCGCGGGAAGACGACCACCGTCGTGTCGGGCATCGGCATCGAGAAGGCGGGGAAGATCTTCTACGAGGCCAACGCCAACTGCATGACCTCGTCGTCGAACTTCGCGTCGGCCAAGAGCTGCACCGAGCAGAAGGCGCAGGCCTTCTACGGGGCGACCGAGCTGGCCGCGGTGACGGCGGCCTGGGAGGCCGTGGGCGTGGGTGTGGCCGTTCCGCCGCCCACCACCACTGTGCTGAGCAACGGCGTGCCGGTGACCGGCATCTCCGACAGCTCGGGCGGCATGAAGTACTACGAGCTGACCGTGCCCTCCGGCCAGAGCAGCCTGGTGTTCGACACCAGCGGTGGCTCCGGTGACGTGGACCTGTACGTGAAGTTCGGCTCGGCGCCGGACTCCAGCACCTACGACTGCCGTCCGTACAAGGGCGGCAACACGGAGAGCTGCTCCTTCACCAGCCCTGCCGCGGGCAAGTGGTACGTGATGCTGAAGGCCTACTCCACCTACTCGAGCGTGACGCTCAAGGGGACCTACAGCGGCGGCAGCGGCGGTGGTGGCACCCCGGTGACCGAGACGGAGAGCGGCAGCGTGGCCTCGGGCGCGACGGTCAACTACGGCGCCTACAGCGTGGTGGCTGGCACCACCTTCAAGGTGACCATGACCGGCTCGGGTGACCCGGACCTGTACGTGAAGTTCGGCTCGGCGCCCACCACCAGCAGCTACGACTGCCGTCCCTACGCCTCCGGCGCCTCCGAGACCTGCACCCTGACGGTGCCCTCCGGCCAGAGCAGCGCCTACGTCATGGTGCGCGGCTACACCTCCGCTACGTACAACCTGACCATCGACTACACCACGCCGTAATCAGGTGTTCGGGTAGGAAGTGAAGGCGGGCGGCTCTCCTCGCGGGGGCCGCCCGCTGTCTTTTGCGGGGCTCAGCACCTCACTTCGATGTCGCGCGCGAGACCGACCTGCGTGAGCAGCTTGAAAAATCGCAACGGGCGTTTTTCACCGACCCGAACGGGCGAAGGCTCCTTTCGGAGCGCCGGAGAGTGGCGGACCACGCTTCAGCGAGTGAACTCTTCTCGCCGCAAGAGGCCGTCTTCAGGCACTTCGTAATAGTCGCCTTTGCTCCCCAGGTAGATATGTGCCTTCGGCTTCAGCCCGGTCGGGGCATCGAGGGTCCCCGCACAGATCGACATCTTCGGCTGGCCCTCTTCGTCCCATAGCAAGCTCGAGCCGCACTCGCCGCAGAAGCCCCTCCGCACGGTCGGCGACGCCGCGTACCACCTGAGCCCGCGCTCCTCGGTGAGTTGAAAACCAGGGCGGTCGACGGCGGTGTAAGCCCCGACGTGTCCATGCCAGCGACGGCACTTCGCGCAGTGGCAGAACGTGACAGGGGTCAGCTCGAGGGTGACCTCGTACCTCACGGCGCCGCATGCGCATCCGCCCGTCTTCATCGCTCCACTATATCCACAGGTCCGGTGCCACGGCCATCCGGACCGCCGGGACCGTCTCTACCGTACCCAGGCCGATTGCCAGAAGCACGGAGAGCCGCACCTGAAATCGTAGAGCCCTACCCAGGGAGCCGTCCTCAACACCTCCCGGCAGGAGCAGGCGGAGTCGGCGACCAGCGACACCATTTCCACCTCGCGTTGGCCGCCCCTCCTCTGCTTGCTCTCCTCCAAATGACGAAAGTCGAGTCCGACACCCCGTTCGGGCCATCGCTCGCTGCGAACCCATGAGCCAAGGCGCCGGATGCGGTAGTCCGAAAGTATTGGGTGAGGATGTCTGTTGTTGGAGGTGGAACAGGGCGAGAGACCTGACTCGGGGGCCGCTTCACGGAAGTGTGGGCAACGGCTGCGAGGGGCTCAACACCACGCACTCTGGGGTCGCCCCTGCGCCGCGGCCTGCTGAGCAGGCCACGTGGGCAGTCCCAGGTGCTTCAGAATCGCACCGACGATCACCCGAGAGCACTCAGGCACCGTCGGTGCGCCGGTTGAAGAGGGGCCTGTGCTACTCCGCCAGGGCCTGCTGGCTGGCCATGCGGCGAGCGCACGCCGCTCGGGCCGTGGCGTAGAAGTCCTTGGGTGAGGCCCTCAGCGCCTGGTCGTAGAGCGCCAGCGCCTCCTCGTAAGCGCCCGCGGCATCGAGCAGCACGGCCAGGTTGTACTGTGCCGCGGCCTTGCCGGGAGAACGCTCCAGGTAGCCACGCATGTCCGTGATGGCCTGCTCCAGGTTGCCCTTGGCGGCCGTCTCGATGAAAGGCTTCTGCGCCTCATCCGAGTCATCCATCCGCACGGACTGGTAGCTCACCCGGGGGGTGATGTCCCGGAGGAAGTAGGAGACGACCATGGCGCCCGCCTGCCGGAGGGCAGTCTCCTCGCTGTCAGAACGCCCGGTGGCCTGGTATTCCCGTTCGGCCAGCAGGGCCACGCCCTTGGGACTGACAGCGGTGACCCCGATGACCACCTTGCTGACGAAGTAGGTGATCTGCTCCTGATACTTCTTGCCCTTGCTGTCCTTCCTGGTGACGGTTTCCGTACGCTGGTCAGCGTTCCAGTCATACACGTCCAGACGGACGGCGATATCGTTCGAGTCCAGCGGCTGCTGACCGCCGGAGAGCTCGCCCGTGCGGCCAACGACCTTGAGGGTGAAGCCCTCCTCCGTGCGGTCCGTGGCACCGAACAGGCCCGCGCCGCGCGCCTGCTTGAGCGTTTCCTGGATGATCTCCTCACGCGCGCTGCGGCGTCCCTCGGACTGGACGATGGCCAGATGGTTGGCGGCGCCAAAGTTGACCGGAGCGGGCTCCAGCACACGGAGCCGAAGCTGTGGAGCGCAGCCCGTGCCGAGTGCGGCGGCAGCCAGGAGCAAAGACACGAACAGCGAGGAACGACGAACCATGGTACTCCCTCTCCCTGTTGGGTGAGGTGACAGACTTGCACATTCTCAGTGGGTGAGACAACGGCTTCCGCCTCATGGCAGAGGCGCTTCATTTCCGCCGCCCGGGCCACTCCGTCGACTCTCTGATATACAATATCTTGTCATGAATGCCCTATGCCGGTGACGCGGCTGGGCGACAACTCTTGAAGTCTCTTCGGAGCGCGAGACAACACCGAGAGCCTTCCGAGGCGAGTCACAGAAGAGAGAACTCAACCGGCGAAATGACTCGGCTGCCGAGTCCCATTCCCCTCCCACACCCACGCCCCAGGTGTACCACGCTCCCCCCCTCGACGAAATGCGCGCCCGGTCATGTGACAGTCAAGTCACATGACCGGGCTCAGCGCCTCACTTCGATGTCGCGCGCGAGGCTGTCGCCGCCGCCCTGCAGGTCGAAGGAGGCGCGCACCGGGGTGCCCTCGGTGAGGCGGCGCAGGGAGATGTGGCGGCCTCGGCGCAGGGCGCGGCTGCGGCCGTCGATGAGCAGCTCGTAGACGTTGCCCTCGTCGTCACTCACCTCGAGGGTGCCAGGGCGCACGCGCGTCACTCGACCGTCCACGGTGGCGGAGGCGATGGTGACGTCATCGAGGGAGCCGGCGGCGGGGAGGTGGGCGTTGCCGCGCGCGGCCTGGGCGGCCTCATGGCGCCAGACTTCCTCCTCGTCCTGGAGGGAGGGGCTGCCGGCCGAGTCGCGCTCGGGCCAGTCCCAGGAGACGGAGTCGGTCAGCAGCAGCCGGGAGGGAGGTGGCTCCTCGTCCTGGGCCTCCGGCTCTTGGGGAGGAGGGGACGGGGTGGGCTCGGCCTCCGCGGGTCGGGCGTAGAGCGCCGGCAGGTCCACGAAGACGCGAGGGCGCGCCGGGCGCGCGCCACGCGGAGCGTGGACGGAGGGCGTCACCCGGGGAGCGGACTCGCGGCAGCCCGCGGTGAGCAGACACGTTCCCAGAAGAAGCCACCACCTCGCCGCCCATCGTGCCATCCCATGCTCCCGCCATGTGCCAGCGACGGGAAGCTGGGGAGCGGTTCTCGGGGAGGCAAGCCGGGTGGGCGGGGGCTGTTCACTGGCGGCTCAAATCCGGGCTTGAATCCGTTCGAAGCCTCCGAGGATGGCCTGCCGGCCGGGGC
>QKJM01000235.1 GCA_003249315.1 Archangium sp. | reverse complement strand
GGATGGGTGTGCTCGAGGGGCAGAATCTCACCTTCTCCTTCCCGCTCGCGGTCGACGAGATGGTGACGGTGCGGTTCTGGGTGAAGTTGCCGGAGCTCTCCGGGCCGGTCATCCTGCAGGCGATGGTCAGTGCGGGGGAGGGCAGTCAGAGTATAACGGTGCTGGCCGAGGTGGTGTTGTCCGTCTCTGCGGCCGAGGGACTCGACGACATCCGGGTCTGGCTCGACGAGTTGGTGCGGGCCGGCCATCCAGACGCGAACCGCCTCTCGCGAGCCAGCGGCTTCGTAGGTAAGGCGCTCGCCAACCCGGAGCCGGCGAAGGCCATCCGGGAGGTCCTCCAGGCAACCGACATCCTGATCGGGCTAAGCGACCCGAGCGTGGTCGACCTGCGCGTGGCACTGGGCGTCTGGTTGCGGTGGGCGGCGCTCCGGGAGCGCTGACGCTACTCCGGGACGCGAGCAAATCCATTCACGAAAATCCAATACGTTGCGCCCTGATGGGGCGTCGAAGTTGCAGGAACTCACCCATGCATGCATCCATTTCAGAAAATTCTCGTCGTGTGAGTGGGGGCGTCCAGAGCATCTCCGTCCTGGTCACGGTAGCAATGGTTTGCCTTTCCTTGAGACCGCTGGCCGCAGCGGCTCAGCCGAGCAGGCAAGAGCGCTCACCAGCGGCGGCAACGCTGGCCGGACAGAAGGCACCTGAAAGCCCCACATCTAATGCGGATGTGCAGTACGCTCAGGCCCTCGGGCGACTCGAAAACTTGGCGAACTCAGGGCGAGTTTACTCCGCGCAGCAGCGGCTTGAGGCGGTTCGAGAGGGGCTCCGGCACCTTGAGGAACTCGAGCCCGCTGTGGCCGAGTCATTCGATTCGGTTGGGCGGATGCTTGACGAGAAGCATCTGTCGAGCGAACTCAAGCGCCGGCATCAGGCCGCCGTTCTGGATTTCAAGCAGAAGCAGGCGAAGTTGAAGCGCATCATCGAGAAGTTCAAGGCTGCCGATGCTGCGAACCATCACTCCAGGCGTACTCGAAGCCTGAAGGAACTCGGTGCGTTTCTCGCTGCCAATCATAAGGGCAAGCGTCATAAGAAACTGAATCCGAACAAGCTCCCATGGCGGGTACAGGACAGCAAGGTCCGCCAGCCGGCGACTTCACAGAAGGCATTCCCGCGCTGGGTGGAAACCTCATCCACCGGTGGTCCGGAGAGTCTGTCGGTGGAACGCACCGCCTTGGCAAGCCTCGCATCGTCCAGTGCGGCTGAACTGGCCGAGACTGATGAGGTGCAGCTCACGCAGCCCGTTCGCGACCTGGCCGTCTCCCTCGGGAGCGAGCCGGTCCGCATCTACAACTGGGTACGTAACAACATCGAATACATCCCAAGCTTTGGCTCCATCCAGGGCAGCGATGCCACGTTGAGCAAGAAGCGGGGCAACGCGTTTGACACCGCTGCACTGCTCATCGCGCTCTTCCGTGCCAGCGACATTCCGGCGCGGTACGTGTATGGGACGATCCAGGTCCCGGTGGAGGCCGCGATGAGCTGGGTGGGGGGAGTAAGCACCCCGGAGGCTGCGCAACAGCTCTGGTCGCAGGGGGGCGTCCCCAACTCCGCGCTCGTGTCCGGCGGTCGCATCACGCACATCCAGATTGAGCACGTCTGGGTTGAGGCCTGGGTGGATTTCGTCCCGTCCCGCGGCCAGAAGCACGTTCAGGGGGACACCTGGGTGCCCCTGGATGCCAGCTTCAAGCAGTACACGGACAATGTTGGATTGCTCTCCGAAGCGAATGTCAAGGTTGACGCGAGTTCCTTTCAGTCGTCGTTTCTCTCAGGTGCCGTACTGAACGAAGCGGAAGGCTGGGCACAGAGCCTCAATCTCGGTTCCGCCACGCTCTCTGCCGAGCAGTATGTGAGTGCGGTGAACGACTACATCCAGGCGAGGAATCCTGGCGCCTCGAAGAGGGAGGTATATGGCACGCGCATCATCACCAAGGACGAGTCCGAAGTGCTTGCTGCCTCCCTGCCTTACAAGATGGTCGCCGTAGGGGCGAGGTATGCTGACATGCCGTCAGCTCTCACCCACAAGTTCCGGTACATGCTTTACTCGAGTTCGCTCGATCGCTCTCTCGGGAACCCGTTGCTCTCGTTCTCGGAGGGGCTCCCAATGCTCGCTGGCCGGAAAATGACGCTTCTCTACTTGCCTGCGACGCAGGCTGATGCGGACCTGATTGCAAGCTTCCTGCCTCAGATGGGGCCCGACGGTGGTTCGCCGACAATGGAGCAAGTCGCGGCCATCAGTCTTCCTGCGTATCTCATCAAGCTGAAGCCGGAGCTTCGTGTAGATGGGGTTGTTCGGGCGTCTGGCGAGCCGGTCTTCATGGGGTCGGAACTTTCAGCAACGGGCGCGTTCACCGCATTGGGCTTGAGTTCGGGCTGGGACGAGACAACGGATATATTGACGGCAGGCCAGGTGACCGCGATTGGCCTCAACACCCACGGCATAGATAAGAGGCAGTTCCTTCGACTCAAGACCCGAATGGAGGAGACGCAGGCGAGGCTTGAGGTGGGTGATCAGAGCCAGGTGACAGGAGACGTCATCGGCGGCGATCTGCTGACAATGTCTCTCTGGAACTACTTTGCGACCGTCGACGAAGGCGGCCGCGCCATGATAGCGACCACCCGGATGATTGACATACCGGCTCTCTCGTATGGTCTGGCGCACGTCGACATGGATGTCCAATATTCGTTTGGGATCGCCAAGCGGGCTAAGCCCGCAGGGATCATGCTGGATATTGGTCACTTGCGGAACATTCGCTGGTCGAAGGATAACGACAAGGAAGTGTGGGTTCTCGCCAATCGAATCATGGGACAGCACTCAAGTGCGATGGAGCACCAGATCCTGGAGTCGCTGTTCGTAAGCCAGCAGATGCCGGGTGAGGCTGTCTCTTCGGTCAAGTTGATCGCGAAGGCAGCTTCAGATGGGCAGCGTATCTTCGTCATTACTCGGTCGAATGCCTCCGTTGCACTTCCTCAGCTCGGGCTGAGTGCCGAGACGTTGGTTGAGATCCAATCTGCGATTGCCGCTGGGAAGAAGGTCACCGTTCACCAGCAGCCCGTAGTTGTCAATGGCTGGTCAGGCGCCGGCTACATCGTGACTGATGAAGAGACGGGGGCGGGAGCCTATATGATCGAGGGTGGTGCAAATGGTGGACGACTGCTCCATGCGTACAACAGTGGTGCCATGGTGGGGTTGGTGCTGGCGGCATGTATCGTGTTTTTGGCCTGGGGGCTCCCAGCCATTGGGCCCTTGGGCTTCCTCTTTTCTGTCGTGCTTATCGCAGCCATGTTGTTGCCGATCATCGCTGCGATTCAGGCGGGTTCAACCGAGGAGGAATGGCATTGCTTTGCGGGCTCGTTCACTTTGTTTCTGGGATTGGGGTTGACGGCGGTGCCCGGAGTATCTCAGGCGTTCGGGGTTGTCTTGGACTTGTTCACGGGCATGTTCATTGATGGTAGCTCGATGTTGTCATGTATTGATTGAGTCTCGGGTCGACGAGCTGGCCTGACGCCATGGTGTGAAATTCCGCCTTGGCGACGCGGGTGGTTCTCGCGAGTGTGCCCGAGTTAAGGTCTGCTGCCTGGGTTGTGGTTGAATCGGACTGGCGGAGGGAGTCGGCGCACTGCATTGAGCAGTGCGCCGACGATGGCAAGGCAGAGCAAGGCGGGACCTGATGCGACATAGACGGCAGAGGCGATCATCAGGCAACTCGAGAAGCCGATGCCGACCAGCAACTTGTCTCGTGGCGGAAGGGGAGGAACGGACAGGAACACTGCAAGGGCCATCGTTGCGGTCGCGATGGGCCATCCTATGGTGGGGGCGGTCAGTGCCCTTAGTCCAAGAAGAGGATACGCGGATGCTGATAGCGAAGGCCAGGATGCGGCCGAGAGGAAAATGATGGAAACAGCCCAGGTGACGACGTAGCTTGCTCGCAAATGATTCATCCTGTATCTGCCCGTTGGTTTGTTTGGAAGGTGTGACGTGAGAGGTGATGGCATTCTAGGACTCTTGAATGGGTAGGAAGCGATCCGGGGGTCGAATCTTCAACGACTTCTCTCCGGGGTTCAATAGCTTTGTGCGACTGACTGAAGGGAGGAAGCGTGCTGTAGCGGGAGCAAGGGGGGAGGTGGAGCCAGCCTCATGTGGCGAGGGGCCAGGAGCTGGTCGAGTCGCCTTGCGCATCTGAGTGAGTGAAGCTGGGTAAGGCAGCGGCGAGGGCTCTTACTCTTCGCCGAACGGGAGGAGCTTGCTGGGTGGTATTGTTCAACTATTCTCGTAGTCGGGGAAAGCCCAATCGCAGCTCTGGTCGGTTGCAACCTTGTTGCGGGTAGTGCGCTTTGGCAATGTGTAGGTTGAAGTGGGGAGTCGTGATATGGCGAGCGAGCGAGTCTTGGCATTCTGGGGGTTGGTATTCCTGGTCGTTCCTCTCGCCTCTTCGGGTCTGGGGGGAGGGGGGAGCCGGGTGGATCGCTTCTTCTTCGGTATCTGCGTGCCGCTGACGTTCTTGCTGCTCGGGTTCGTTCCTCGGGTCGAGCTGGCTCCGGCCCTGGCCGTCGGCGCAACGCTTGCCTTCAGCGGTGTCGTTGCGGCGATCTATCTGGCGCTCGTGCCTCAGGCTCGGCGCAGGTGGCCGGGCCTGTTGATGGTGCTCGGCCTCGTCGACGTAGCCGCGCTTGTCGTGGTTCACTTCAGTGAGGTGCGGGGCCTGGGCTTTTCGGCCCTGGCAGGGCTGCTGATGCTCACGACGGCGAGCGTGGGGGCAGGAGCTGTGTGGCTTGGCCGGCTCATTCGTCGGGCGCGTCACGTCGAGCCACGCTGAGGCTCTCCGGGTCGAGTCCACCTGAGTGGAAGGCGGGTGTTGTTCATGCACCCGGCTCCCATCGGCAGGACGCCTCTCGGGGCATGGTGCTGGAGCTGTGTCAGGCCGGACGTGGTTTCGAAAGGAGCTTTCCCCCGAATGGCCCAAAGGGCAATGCTCAAGAGTACCTTGAGTGCGCTCACGGCGTGGGCCGGGGCGGTCGTCTTCCTGGTCGCGGCATCGTGGCCTGCTCTCTCCCAGTCCGAGTTTCCACTCGCCGGCTTGAGGGGGTTGACCACCCCTGTTGTCGGGTGGCCGCTGGCGGTTACCACGGTGGCCCTGGCGGTGTTCCTGTCAATTCCTGCCCTTCAGACAAGAGACAGGCTCCTGGTCTGCGGCGGATTCACGGCATGCCTTTGTCTGGTCGTGGGTATCTACGTGGCGCCACCCGCAGCGCCTTTTTTTCGCTGTTTCCAACTCCGGGTCGTAGGCTTCCCTCACTCTGTGCCGCGTGATTCCACGAAGGCTGGTTCATGGGGGCGGTCTTTCTTCACCCCCCCCCGGAGTACGAGCCCTCGCCTTCGCCTCGCAATCGGAGGAGCGGATTTTTCGGGGCCGGTTGCCTACCGCCCCCCGCGCCGCTGCTTCTTCTCCTGGTCCCATACCCGGCGCATGTACTGGTCGAAGAGGTAGTCCGACAGCAGGGCGATGTCCTTGGGCGTGTTCTGCAGGTCGTTCCACTTGCGCTTCCGCCCGTCGCCGAAGTCCCACTGGCCGCTCGTCCAGTGACACAGCTCTCGGAGGGCCTGGAGGTCCGCTTCGTACTGCGCGGCGGTGGGGATGGGCACCTCGCTGAGGCGATCGCTGATGGTGTCCATGATGAAGCCCATGCTCAGGATTCCCACGCCGTGCATGAGCCTGGACTTCCTCGGGGGGAGGCCCCACTCCGCCTTGAAGCACCGGGAGACCGCCGTCCAGAAGCCGTGCAGGAGCGCGAGCATGGAGTCCACATCCGCCTCCTGGCCCCCGGGCTGCTTGAACTTGTAGAGCGCGCCGTCGATCAGGCTGTTCTCCAGCATCTTGAGGATGGAGTTGTCCTTGATGAGGCCCCTCGGATTGGTCGCGGTCTGGATCATCCCCTTGAGGGGCGAGCCGGGCTCCTGGTTGAGCCGCTCCAGTATCAGCGCGGGGAGCCGGCGCCGGTGGAGCACGCTCGGGAGCTGGGCGTCCGTCCGCGGGAGCAACTCGTAGATGAGCCCCTTGGGCAGGGGCTTCGTGGAGTTGACGAGGAGGAACTGCTCCGTGTGGTGACGGATGTCATTGGTGATGAAGGCCGTGACGCAGATGGGAAACTTCTTGAGCGTCGCCTCCCGGATGGCGGCCAGCCGCTGCTGCCCATCCACGATGAAGCCCGGCTTCTGCTCATCGGGGAGATCCTTCTCCATCGGAATGACGAGCACGCCCGGCCGCGAGTAGGGGGTCTTCTCCATCCCCGGGAAGGGCTCGAAGCGCACGCGGGAGTCGAAGGCCAGCACGACGGCGTTGGGCACCATCGGGGAGGTGCTCTCGATGTAGTCGCGGATTCCCTCGATGTGGGCGAGGGACTCGGGGCGCTGGTAGCCCTCGAGCGCGCCGTCCTCCTGGCGCTTCACGCGGGAGATGGTGGCGAACTGGTGGACCAGCTTCCCATCCACCGCGAAGGTGTAGAGCTTCCGCCCGGGGGATTGACTGACTTCGACGGCTGGAAGCCTCAGTGGAGTTGGCATGTGTCTTCTTCCCTCTGCGTCAGCTTCGGGCCCGTGGCGTCGTCCGGCGAACGGGCTGGCAAGGCTTCGCGGGCGTGCTCGCGACGCTCGGCTCGAGGTTTTGCAACTGGCGGTAGAAAGTCCAGACGTTGTGGAAGCCGCGCCTTCGGTTGCGCTCGGCGCCCCGGAAGATGATGACGTGGTGTCCCAGCTCCCGGCAGACCTCGCACGGGCAGCGGCGCCACGGCGCCTCGCTCAACGTCTTCTCATAGGCCGCGGCGTGGTCCTTCTTCGACGTGGGATCATAGAGCCGCTCGTACTCCAGGAGCACCTTCAACACCTGCTCCACCGAGCGTCGTCCCTCCTCGAAGTGCCGCATGGCCTCCAGGCAGTTCCGCTCCAGTTTCCGGGCCTGCTCCTGGGAGATCTGCCCGGAGAAGATGCTCTGCTGCAGGGCGGGGTTGCCCTCGACCTGGGGAATCCGGATGGCCGTGTACTTGGAGGTCTCCGAGTAGTAGTTGTCGCGGGCGTCCTTGAAGGCCTGCCGCAGGGGCGAGGTGCTGTCGAAGGACGCCACCCCCAGGCGAGCGAACTCCTGGATGTGCTCCGGCCGCGTGACGCCCAGCAGGTGGAGGCGCGTCCCGGGGCGGCGCACCGTTTGGATCTCCTCCAGGCACATGAGGATTTCGCGTGACTTGAGGGGCACCATTCCCCCGAGCGCGATGGAGGTGTAGCCCATCTGCTGCAGGGACTTCACCGCCGCGGCGTAGGACCGGGGGCTCCAGCCCTGGGCCGCCCCGAGCGGCTCGAAGTCGAGGCGCCCGGCCTTGTGCCGGTGCAAGAACTCCCGGGCATGCTCCAGGGTGAGCTGCTGCCTGCGCCGCACGGAGTCGTCGATGGCGGCGCCGCCCTCCCCCGGCACATCCGCCCTGGGCTCGAACTGGAGGATGACGTGGTCGAGCGATACGCCGCAGTCGAAGCGGCATCGCTCGTAGAAATCCAGCACCTCGTCCACCGAGTAGGGGGGCTCCTCCTCGTCCACGTAGGTGAAGGCGCCGCAGTCTCCCATGAGCTTCAGCGGGTTGGGGGCCCGCTCCACCCGGAAGAAGCGCGGCGCTCCGAGCCGCAGCAACCTCTTGCGCTGGGATTGGGTGTAGCGGCTGCCCAGCGCGCCGAAGCCGTCGACGATGCCCTTGGAGACCAGCAGCCCGTCGAAGGCCGGCGTGGAGAAGAGCTCGTGCGCATAGAGGTCGTCACGCTGACGCTGGCGCTCCAGCGAGCGGCGCTCTCGCTCGAAGTCGAAGGTGGGATCGATCAGATCCTGGCTGTCGGGCAGGAAGAACTTCACGAGACCGTCCGGAGGAACAACGGAGACAGGGGGGGCTTCAGGAGGGCACGCGACATGACGTCTCCTGGAGCTGATGGAAGAGCCGGCGGAAGCGCTGCTGTTCACAGGCGTAGCCGCTGTCGCGTAGCAGGCGCAGGGTGGCGCTATAGGAACGTCTCCGCTCGCGCAGGTTCCGCGTGATGAACTGCCGCACCTCGTCGTCCGTCATGGGCGTCCGCTCGAAGCGCTCGGGGGGGGCGCTACGGTGGATGAGGCGCTGGTAATACCCTCGGACCTCGGCGGCGTCCAAAACCGGGCCAGCGCCCTCCGGGATTCGTGAAAGCAGGTGGCGTGCCAGGCGTGCGTGGAGGGCATG
>QKJM01000896.1 GCA_003249315.1 Archangium sp. | reverse complement strand
GCGATGGAGGTGGCGCTGGCGGCGCTGACGAGGCCGGGGGACACGCTGCTGACGGAGGCGCTTACGTACCCGGGGTTGAGGGTGCTGGCGCAGCGCTTCCAGTTGAGGATGCAGGGGGTGGCGATGGATGTGCAGGGGCTGGTGGAGCTGGGCATCAACGCGCCGACCACGCCGGAGGGGGATCCAGCGAGCCAGGCGCTGAGGCGCTCGCTGGAGGAGCTGGGGCGCTCGGTGCGGCTGGCGGAGCTGATGGCGTACCAGCCGGCGGCGGGGACGTATGCGCACCGGGCGGCGGGGGCGGCGTGGGCGGAGCGCTTCGGGCTGCGGGTGAGGGCGGAGCAGGTGGTGGTGTGCGCGGGGGGGCAGCACGCGATGGAGGTGGCGCTGGCGGCGCGCGATGGAGGTGGCGCTGGCGGCGCTGACGAGGCCGGGGGACACGCTGCTGACGGAGGCGCTTACGTACCCGGGGTTGAGGGTGCTGGCGCAGCGCTTCCAGTTGAGGATGCAGGGGGTGGCGATGGATGTGCAGGGGCTGGTGCCGGAGGCGCTGGAGGCGGCGTGCAAGGGAGGAGGGGCGAGGCTGCTGTACTGTCAGCCCACGGGGCACAACCCCACGGGGACGGTGGTGCCGGTGGAGAGGCGGGAGCGGATAGCGGAGGTCGCGCGGCGCCACGGGCTGCTGGTGCTGGAGGATGACGCGTACGGGTTGCTGCCCGCGGAGCGCCCGCCGCCGCTGGCGACCTTCCTGCCGGAGGCGAGCTACTTCATCGCGGGGGTGTCGAAGCTGCTGACGCCGGGGCTGAGGATTGGCTACCTGGTGGCGCCGCAGAGGGCGAGGGGGGAGAGGCTGGCGGAGGAGGTGGGGCTGGCGTCGCTGATGACGACGCCGCTGATGGCGGAGGTGCTG
Source organism: Archangium sp. (assembly GCA_003249315.1). Lineage (GTDB taxonomy): Bacteria > Myxococcota > Myxococcia > Myxococcales > Myxococcaceae > QKJM01. The sequence goes on along the minus strand of QKJM01000896.1, from coordinate 1,651 downwards.
TCGAGGTGGGTGGAGGACGGGACGGCGGACGCGCTGGTGGTGAGGCAGAGGCAGGAGGTGGAGGCGAGGCTGGCGCTGGCGAGGGAGGTGTTGGGGACGGGGGCGCTCAAGGGGCCGAGGGTGCCGCTCTACCACCTGTGGCTGGGGCTGCCGGAGGGGAGGAGGAGCGAGGACTTCGCGGCGCAGGCGAAGAGGCACGGGGTGAGCGTGACGCCGGCGGGCCTGTTCACCACGGGGCCGGGGCCGGTGCCGCCGGCGGTGAGGGTATGCCTGGGGACGCCGCGCACGCGGGCCCAGCTCGAGCGCGGCCTGCGCCGGCTGCGCGAGGTGCTCGACGCCGCCCCCGAGCCGCTCGCCGCGGTGGTGTGAGCCCGAACGACCCGCGCACGCCCTCCACTCAGGGGTGCAGCTTGCTCAGGAAGTCGGAGAAGCTGTCCGCGATGGGGTGGACGGTCATCTCCACGGTGACGAGGACGACCCTGGGGCAGTCAGGAGTGTTCCGGTAGTCGAAGCACAGGTACTCGCTGCCGATGGTCTTGGCGAAAGGGTGGATGCCCGCGGGGGCGTGGGCGCGAAGGAGGCTTTCAGCCGTGTGGACTGAATAGGGCTCCTTCTCCCTTGGATGTCGGTACTCAAGAGCCGCTTCTCCTGCTTTCGCTCGGGGTGCTGGCGCGGGTCCAGGCCCAGATTAGAGCGTGGCCCCGTCGTCGGTTGCGAGAGGTACCTGACTCCGCCCCGAGCCGCTTGTCTCTGTGAGTGAGTCTCTTCCCCTACCGCGTCAGGAGCCCGGTCTGTTTGTTTGAATTCAAAGGTTTTGCCGGCGCAGGGGCCTTCATTCGAAAATATCGACGGCGCTCCACCTTCCAGGGAATCCGATTTTCACTTGCTCTCACATGTGTTTAGTGCAAGATGGACTCGTGACGCCATTGAGGCGTTCACACCCGAGTGGGGGGAAATACATGAACCGGAAGATCCGTATCTCGCTGCAGGTGATGTCTCTCGGACTGGGGATTGCGTTCGGCTTCGGCGCGAGCCAGGCGATGGCGGAGAATGATGAGGCCATCAAGAACGGGAACTCCTACCAGGCCTGCGACTTCGACTTCGAGTGCGACGACTACTGCGGCGGTCTCGACACTGGCTTCTGCAGCCCCAGGGGCGTGTGCCTCTGCCCCTTGTCATGACGTGCGAGCCTCTTGTTGTGAATGAGTAGAGCCGGGAGCGCCCCGTCCAGGGGGGCTCTCGGCCCTTACGTGCTTGCCCAGGTGCCACAGTCTCGCCTTCTCCCCCTGCGTCAGAGTCCGGGGCATGGCAGCCGCACTCCATTCCATGTGTAGATTGCCTGTGGCCAGAATCCATGGCTCGTCGGGCCTGGCATATGAGTGCGGGAGACCAGACTTGATTGAACCCAAGCAGAATGTGCTTCGCCGGCATCGACTTGCCCCGTGGGCTGCTGCGCGTCGGCACATTCTATAGCGCTGTCTCCACTGAGAGTGCCCCGGATGTGGGCCATGCGTCCTTTGTTGAGCAGGCTGCAGGTATGGGCTTGAGAGATGCATTGCCTTTCTCACATTCTCAGAAGTGCAGGTTGCTCGGGAACTTGGAGAAGCTGTCCGCGATGGGGTGGATGGTCATCTCTACCGTGACGAGGACG